>NZ_JADEVE010000145.1 GCF_016125955.1 Acetomicrobium sp. S15 = DSM 107314
TTCTTCCTCCGCTACCCCGGTGTACATAGACAGCGAATATGGAGATGACGAAAACCACCGCCACCACCAGCATGATCCATTTCACCTGGGTCCTGAGCATTCTCATAACCAAACCTACGCCCGCTGACGAATTGCCCAAGGAGCCGGGCCTCTTTTTGAAGGCGGCCAATGCCCTTGCCGATCCGGAGCAACCCCTGCCGTATCCGCCGTTCACGAAGGATACTCTGAGGTCGTCTGTCGAAGCTGCTACGGGTGGGCAGGTGACGGTATTGTACGATGATATGGGATACCCGAGCTATATGGTGAGAATTCCTAAATTCAACCTCG
>NZ_JADEVE010000146.1 GCF_016125955.1 Acetomicrobium sp. S15 = DSM 107314
GCAGCGTACTCGTGATGGAGATGGCTTCCTCGAGTGACATCGGTCCCGAGAGCGTGGGTTCTTACTGTGATATCTCTTTAAGCGTCGCCGTGGCAGTTTGCCCTGACGTCAGGATGAGCGCAAGAGAAAGGGGCAATATCAACCAAAACGGCATATCTCCGATGCAGAAGGTATTAGGAGCGCCGCGGCGGACGGCCTTGCAACAGATGAGGCACTCCTCCATCGTCACGGGCACGGTGCCGGGATAACCCTCTCGTAGTTATACGCTTGACGGAGCTATTGTTAGAAGCCGGCGTTCCGGGTAGCGTGGCCCAGGTGATAACAGGCAGCGGGTCGATGGTGGGAAGATTTTATGCAGCAGCACGAAAGTTAACGCTATTACGCTGACCGGCAGCACAGAA
>NZ_JADEVE010000147.1 GCF_016125955.1 Acetomicrobium sp. S15 = DSM 107314
GACATATCCGCAATTTTACCTCCAGGAGGGGCTTTTATGAACTGGCGCTCGCTACTTCACGCCATGCGATTTGTGCGGGTCTTAATCACGCTCGGTCCTCCCCTCGCACGTCTTTACAAGGCCGACCGCCTGCCGAGACATAGGATACTCACAGACGAAGAGGCACACAGCCTCAAGGAAGTTTTAGAGGCGTTAGGGCCTACGTTCATAAAGCTCGGGCAAATGCTCAGCTGCCATGTCACCGTAGTGGTCCTCCAGCCCTTGAATGTCCGTGAGGATTTCCACCTTGTCCCCCTCTTTTATCAGGCCCATAGCGACACCGGCACATGCCTTTTTTACCGGAACACCGGCGTCCATCAGACTCATGCT
>NZ_JADEVE010000148.1 GCF_016125955.1 Acetomicrobium sp. S15 = DSM 107314
ATCTGGGAGATTATTTTATCAAATATATGTGCATCCGGCAAATATGAATATTTAACTAATCAAACCAAGGTTTATGTTCCTTTTAGCCTTATGCTGATCTTGCAAAAGTTAGAGAATGCACTTGATGCTTCAAGAGTTATCCTTGCTGTTTCAGGTGGCAAAGATAGCCTCGCCCTGTGGGATATCCTTACACGGTTAGGATATTATACATCAGGGCTTTATATTAACTTGGGTATAACTCACGATGGCTATTCTGGCACAATCCAGCCATTAAACCGTTGCCATACGATCTGGATAAGGCACGCCAGATCTTGAAAGAAGCCGGTTATGAGTGGGACGCCAAGGGTA
>NZ_JADEVE010000149.1 GCF_016125955.1 Acetomicrobium sp. S15 = DSM 107314
CAGCGAAGGGTTCCATCTTCTCCGCCCAGACGCTCTCGCCGCGGATCCATCCATAGGCGTCGTTTTTGTAGAGAAATATCTTCACGTTCGCCCCAAACCTGACCAACGTCTCAAGCTCGCCCACCGTAAAGGCGAAGCTGACAGATGCTTCATGTAAAATTCCAAGCGAAAACAGGTTGCTTGTTTTATCTTCAGTGAGGCTATATAATGCTGCTTGTTAGATTGCCAAGAGTTATGGGAGGGGAGATGGAGGTATGAAATACGTATGC
>NZ_JADEVE010000150.1 GCF_016125955.1 Acetomicrobium sp. S15 = DSM 107314
AGATATTTGAAAATCCTATCGTGCGGGATAAGCTGACAGGTTTACCAATGGTAAGGTCATCTATCTGGAAGGGGCATCTCAGATTTGCGGCGGAAAGAGTTAATGATTTGGATGGTAAAAATATCAACGAGATTACAAAGCCGGAGATCAATAGCCTCGTTGAGCTGGTATGTAAATTATTGAACGAAAAGAGGAGTGGACGATAGATGGGAGTGCTTCCTTACTGGGATAGGGCGCTTAAGACAAAGGGCTTTTCATGTCAGAAAAGGCAGCTTCCGCCCTGGATAAGAGGGAGTAGATGCGCCAGGCCTCTTCTGGGTCGAGATTGCTCCTGTCTGTCTTTAAGAGGTAACTGCCGTCGAGCTTCTCTGCCGCCGCTTTCTTCCCTTCCCTCACCGTAAATGTCAGTTCGCCTTCGTCGTAGGCGATCTCGTAGTACTTAGCGACGCGGGGATAGCGCTCCTTTATTCTGCCTATGGCCTCGTAGATCTCCTCTTCTCTGACCAGCTTGCCACAAGTTATGCGCTCTTTCAGCTTCTTT
>NZ_JADEVE010000151.1 GCF_016125955.1 Acetomicrobium sp. S15 = DSM 107314
CAGCCGTCCTGAACCTTCAAGAAGGCCCGAGCGCGCGACCCCGTGCAGCTCAGGCGCAGATCGTCCCATCTGTTCTCGGACCAGAGGTCTGCAGTCAAGATCTCCCCCCGCTCTGCCTTCCCATCGAGCAAAGCCGACAAATTCTCCCTCGGATTCTGAAAAAACAAGCTCGGCTGCTCCTTTTTCGAGTAGCCGAGACGCTATTTTTTCATCTATTCCCGTAATAAGATCTCCGGGAAGGAAGCGGACGCCGTTCGCCTTAACCCTGC
>NZ_JADEVE010000152.1 GCF_016125955.1 Acetomicrobium sp. S15 = DSM 107314
ACCATCGCATGTAAATGAAAAAGCGGAAGTCAGAGTTATAGGCATCGCTTATAATCTGCGGCGCTGCGCCGCTGGCGATGAACCTGACGACCGCTATGAAGAATATGATTGCATAGAGTGGTTGAGCGCGTGATGTCGATAGAGGTAGAGATAGCGAATATACCGGAAGTGTATATCGTTCATTCAGTCAACGCGGTTCCAGACAAGGTCGTGGTCAAGGGCCGGGAGGAATTGATCACCAAGGTGACCGGCGCCGTCGATGCGCCAGACATCATCGCGACGCGCTTCGCCGAAGACGACGAGGCCATATTTCGGCTCCCGGTCCTCTACGCTGTGTCCACCAGCTAAGATTGCGCCAGCCTCTA
>NZ_JADEVE010000153.1 GCF_016125955.1 Acetomicrobium sp. S15 = DSM 107314
ATCAAGTGAGTTGGCTGATATAATAGCGCCATTTCAGGATCAATCAAAAGAAAACGAGAGAGTGGATTTAACTCCGTTAGGCCATGCACCACAGGAGTCGTTGATTTTCAAGGCCGACAAGATAGACGAAATCCTTTTCCAAGGGCGGACTGAACGGGACAGGCGTAAACGGTGCAGCAACTCGTTTTATGGGGGCGTCTAGGTAGTCGAACGCTTCTTCCGCTATCATGGCCGCTATCTCCGCCACGTGAGGTTCTTTAAAGCGGGCCACATTGATCAGATATCCTTTGGGCCTCTTAAACAAAGACTCTTTCATGGCGTCGTAGTATTCTCTCGTCTCCTCCTCGGACACGGAGACTCCCTCCGACGCCTGC
>NZ_JADEVE010000154.1 GCF_016125955.1 Acetomicrobium sp. S15 = DSM 107314
ATCTCTTCCTGGAATCCCAACCTTTTCCATAAGCTCAGATGCTTTTGACAGTTTCATTTCAATGCCTCCTTTAAAGTTATAGTTAAATAATACCCTAGGAAAAATAAATCTTTGAGCTCATTGGCTCGCGCTATCTCTTCGATAGAAATGCTGTATTGAGAAGAAATTGTCGAAAGTGTCTCACCCTTCTGCACTGTGTGTTCAAACCACTGGGGGGATGCCAAAGGTGTAGTCGCATATTGCCTTGCATTGATAGGACGAGGCGATATCATTACAGATAGATTCGATACGTTCGCGTATATATTTTCTGATTTCAGGAGAG
>NZ_JADEVE010000155.1 GCF_016125955.1 Acetomicrobium sp. S15 = DSM 107314
TTTTCAGCAGACTCTTCACATATTACTTCCTACACTCACTCTCACACTCATTTTCACATTTTCCTCTCATCACTGATCACTCATCACTCATTACTGATCACTCATCACTTTTCACGCCTCACGGCCTTTCCTCTTGGCTCAGCAATTTATCATCCATTTAGGCCACTCCCAAAAGTTTCAACCGATTCCGATAGTATTCTTGCAGAACAGGATAAAAATCCTGATAGGCGCTCATAACCATTGCCTGAAAGTCAACCAGTTCTTCAGGGTTATGTAGGACCAAAATAGTCTTGTCTTCAATTGCGCTGAACTGCACAGTAAGCGGCGCAAGATTTAAATTAACGAGGTCAAAATCGTCTGTCTGTATCAACTGGGATATGTCGCCATATAGTTGAGTGTGCACTTTCAGCATATGATGTTTATCCAAATTGCTATGGTACAAAATCGCCAAATCGATATCACTCAAAAGAGTTGCTTCGCGACGATGGAGGGAGCCAAACAAAAGTAGGGCCACGACTTTTCCTTTATATGGCATTAACACCTCTGGTGCTTTTTTAAGTTGCTCGATTATAAAATCGAAATCGAGCGGCGTATCGCTCAGGCGCATTTATCTCACTTCCTTCATGCCTACCTCTGCTTGGGTTCAGTATATAACCATATAGCAAATACTGAAGCTATCTTTTCCTTCTAATTTACCGACACCTTGGCAGCTAAGCTGACGATGCCCTATGGACTGTATTTCGATGATGTAGCCAAATGTGGCCAAAGCGATGAGTTTAAATCAATATGGACACGAATCCAACGTGGCTCTGAATCTCACCGATCCTCGACCTCTTGCCAGTTTTGACCCTTTAGCCTTAGGACATTAAAGACCCATAAGGCCAGAGCACCCATGCTCAATCCCACCAGGTTTGCCAGCATGTCCACCAACGAAAATTCCCTCGTCGAGGTGTAGATCTGAGCCACCTCCAAGGCAAGGCCATAGAGGAATGCCGCCGCAAAGACAAGAAGCGTCTCTCTTTTGCTTTTTACCATTAAGACCCAACCGAGTAAGATCACGAGGAAAAAATAGCCCAAACCATGGAGAGCGAGTGGACCGATTTTTCTAAACAACAACTCCACCGGTTCAGGATAGCGCGTGCCCAAGGACATCCAAACCAGAAGGCCCATATAAAGAGCGAGCAATAAGCATTTTTCGAACCTCAACGCAATTCGCGTCTGCCTCAAACGCTGCAGATTTTCCCGGCAGCTTCTCTCATTCCTCAAGCTATCTCTACCCCCGATATCCATGGCGAAATCCCTTATGAACCAAAAAATCGGCATTTCGCGGCAACTTGTCATGATTTAAATATGCTTAAGCCCAAAGATAGTGTAAAACATATGTGGTACAATCGATACCAAAGCTGCTTTAACACATAAAAATGGGGATAGCGCTCGTCGTTGAAGCCGCCCTGCCAGATTCGTAAGCTGCAAAAACGAGTGAAATCAAATGAGACAAGAACACAAAAAGTAAAGACCCGACCCCAAGGTTATCGGCCGACGCCGAAGCAGGCAAAGCCGCGCTGGCGGAGTTTATGCGGGTCGTACTGGTTTCTGGCATCGAAGATGACGGGCCGCGACAAGAGCTCTTTCATGCGGTCGAAGTCCGGCTGCCGAAACATCTTCCATTCGGTGGCAAGAAGGAGCGCGTCGGCGCCGCGGAGGGCTTCGTAACAATCGTTGAAGTACGTAATGGCATGCTCGCCCAAGACCTTCCTTGCCTGCTCGGTGGCTGCGGGGTCGAAGGCCTGAACGGCGCCGCCGGCTTCAATGATTCTCTTGGCTATCGCCACGGCGGGCGACTCGCGCACGTCGTCGGTGTCGGGCTTGAAGCTCAATCCCCAAAGCGCTATGCGCACGCCCTTAAGGTCGCCGTTGAAATAGTCGCGTATTTTTGAAAAGACGTAGTCCCTCTGTGTTTCGTTCACCTCGTCCACGGCCTTTAAGATCGAAAGGTCCACTCCGTTTTGTCTTGCCGTGTCGATCAACGCCTTTACGTCCTTGGGGAAACATGACCCTCCGTATCCCGGCCCGGCATATAAGAAGCTCGAGCCGATCCTCGAGTCCAGGCCAATGCCCTTTCTAACGGCCTCTATGTCAGCCCCGACTCTATCGCACAGCCTTGCAAGCTCATTTATAAAGCTGATGCGCGTGGCCAACATGGCGTTAGCGGCGTATTTTATGAGCTCCGCCGTTGGGATCGAGGTGACGAAAAACCTATCCTCTCTCATGGTGAAGGGCGCAAGCAGCTCTTTGAGCAGCTCTGCAGTCCTGCCATTTTCCGTCCCTATGATGATCCTATCGGGATGCTGAAAGTCCTCGACGGCCGACCCCTCTTTTAAGAATTCGGGGCATGAGGCGATGTCGAACTCCACATCCGGGGCGCGTCTTTCTTTGAGTTTCGAAGAGATTATTTCCTTAACCTTGTAAGTCGTCCCTATGGGGACGGTCGACTTAGTGGCGACTATCTTGTAGTTGTCTATCGCCATACCAATGTTTTCGGCTACGTCGAAGACAGCCGAAAGGTCTGCGCTGCCATCGTGATTTGGAGGGGTCCCTACCGCTATGAATACGAATAACCCCCTGGACACGCCCTCGGCTATGTCCGTCGTGAAGCGAAGTCGGCCTCCAGCCAGATTGCGCTTGACTATGTCTTCCAGGCCAGGTTCGTAGATGGGCACAATGCCCTGATTTAGTTTGCTTATCTTTTCTTCGTCCTTGTCGACGCACCAGACGTCGTTTCCCGTATCTGCAAGGCACGCCCCTGTAACGAGGCCGACATATCCTGTCCCTATCACGCATACACGCACTAACGGTCACTCCTTGCGCTTTTTATAAAGGTCATCTTAAACCATTCTACGAACTTCGCTATGCCTTCCTCGAAAGTCGTAGTGGGTTCGTAACCTAAAAGCCTTCTGGCTTTCCCGATGTCCGCGTAGGTTTGAGGGACGTCTCCCGGCGGAAGGGGTTTTACGTCGAGGATCGGCCTCACACCAAGGCCTCTCGCCAGAACCTCCACCATCTCCTTCAATGAAACAGTGTGGTGATTGCCCAGGTTTATCACTTCGTACATGGAATCGCGATATTCCATCGCTGATATCGTGCCCTTCACGATGTCGGCGATATAGGTGTAGTCGCGCTTCGTCGAGCCGTCGCCGTAAAAGGGGATGGGCTTCCCTTGGACCATGAGATGGGAGAATTTGCAAATGGCAAGGTCCGGCCTTTGCCCGGGGCCGTAGACCGTGAAATACCTCAGGGCGATGAAGCGAATGCCGTATAAATGGCTGTAAACGTGGCCCATAAGTTCGCCTGCGATCTTCGTGCCTGCATAAGGGCTTATGGGCTTTAGCGGCTCGTTCTCTTTCCAAGGGACGTTCGGGTTTACGCCGTAAACGCTCGACGAGGAGGCGAAGACGAACTGCTTCGTTCCGGTCTTAGCGGCGAGCTCCAACATATTCTGCGTGCCCAAAACGTTCGTCCTACAATATCCTATCGGATCCATTATCGATGGTCGCACACCGGCCTTAGCAGCCAGGTGTACGAAGACGTCGAATTTCATGTTCCCAAAAGCGCTAATTAAAGCTTCGTAGTTGCATATGTCAATCTCATATACCTTGAGGGCTGATTTATTAACTTCGGCGCTTCTTTCGAGGGCTACCTTTGAGCACCCTAATATGCCTTCGATATTGCGCTCCTTCAGCTTCCTCGGATAGAAGGGATCGAAGTTGTCTACGACATGAACCTCGCTTCCCAATTCGATCAGCGCCCTGGCAAGGTGGCTGCCTATAAAACCAGCCCCACCACTCAAAAGCACCCTTGGGGTCAGGTCTTTACTTTTTGTGTTTTTGGCGGCGTCTTCGCTGATATTTTCAGCGGCGTTTTCGGTAGCGTTTCGGCTGCTGTTTTCACCGTTGCCGGTTTTATCGTCGAGGTCATTTCCGGTGCGCGATGTCCTTGGCAATGACACTGGCTTTTCTCCCCTTTTGCTTTCGGCACTTGAGCCTGTTAATTATACTGTCAACGTAAAGCCTTCTCGAAGGTCGCCTCGGCTCAAGCCGAGTTCGTGCCGTATTTAAGGCAGTTAAGGTTAGGGCAGTTAAGGGAGATTATGAAAAGCTCGATCGCCCCCCGATAATTTATTAACAATCGCCCGTGAGGCGCTAATAACAAATTGGAGTCTATCACCTATACGATAAACCCCTGTATCTCATATCCCTTCGTCACTCCAATGCCGTTACTCCGACATTTTTAATCTAACGTCCTAAAGACCTCAGACTTGTCTTTTGCATCTAAAATCATGTCCAGCGCAACTTCGAGCTTGGCTTCGTCCGTAACGGAGTGCAATTCCTCTTCCTCTGCGAGGGTGAGGCCGAACTTGCGCTTGAGCAGTTTTATCAATGTCGAGCGTTTGGCCTCTATTTGCCTATCTCCTTGCCTTTCAATTCGCCTCTCTTTTCCAGCTTCTCTGCCAAAGACGGCATGACTTCTTCATCTCCCAAACTCTTCGCTATCTCAGACATCGTTTCTTCGGGCACGTCCAGCGCGTGTATCAGGAACTCAAGTATTATTGTCTTTTCATTGTCTGACGCGATTATTATACTAGCCTTGAGCCTGATCTCTCCTAATTTTTGAAGGGAAGCGCACTTCATGGCCCAAAGGGCCCCGTACCAGGAAGGGGTCAATGCAAACCTGCAAATTTGGGAAAACACAGTAAAAGGAGGGAAGTCCGAAGTTTAGGAAAAGTCGTAGTTTTGGAGGTCATCACGGCATAGCAAGAAAACAGTCCGGCGCTCCTAAATCGAGCATAAAAAAATCCCGACAGGCTACAAACCCAGCCGGGAACTAAATTTGGTGAGCCGTGCAGGATTCGAACCTGCGACACCCGGATTAAAAGTCCGGTGCTCTGCCACCTGAGCTAACGGCCCAAAACTCCCTTCTATTTAAGACCCGATCGGCACGTATAAATTATCACGCAAGGGTCAAAGATGTCAACCTGCCGGCGTTGGTTCCCGAGGCGAGAGCTAAGAAACACTAAAAGTAAAGACCTGTCCCAGGAGGGCTTCAAGAACGCACTCGCGGTAGACTTCGAACTCCGAAAGGGCCTTTTCGAGCCGCCCCTTGCCGGACTTGATCTGCCGTCTCACCTCAGCAAAAGCCGTCCCCCCAAAGGTGCGGCGTCTCTCCACGGCGGCCTCCGGCACGAGCAAGCCAATCAGGTCGGCCTCGACCTCCGGAATCAGGACTTTCCACTCTTCGACGGAAAGGGAGTTCAAGGCCCTTCCCCTCTCCAGGCACCACTTGACGGCCTGTCCCACCTTCTGATGCGCCTCCCTGAAAGGTACCCCCTTGGCCACGAGATACTCGGCTACGTCCGTCGCCAAAGCGAAACCGTCCCTAAAAGCGTCCAAAGCACGGCGTTCATCCACGTCCACCCGAGAGAGGAGCGGAGGGAGAACGTCCGTAACGGAGGCGAGCAATTCTAACGACGCCCAGAGGCTGCGCTTGTCCTCCTGCAAATCCCTGTCGTAGGCCATGGGAAGGCCCTTTAAGAGGGTGGCCATGCTCACGAAACACCCGATGGCCTGGGATGCCCTGCCGCGCACCAGCTCCAATACGTCGGGATTTTTCTTCTGAGGCATCATGCTGGAGCCCGTGCAAAATCCGTCGGGAAGGCGAATCCAGCCGAACTCAGAAGTATTCCATATGATGAGGTCTTCGCAAAGTCGGCTGCAGTGGAGCATAAAAGACACGGCGAAGTGATGATAATCGAGCATGTAATCCCTTTGAGATATGGCATCGATGCTGTTCTCCGCGACGCCGGAAAAGCGCAAGATGCTGGCCGCGTAATGCCTGTCGAGCGGCAGCGTCGAACCGGCCAAAGCCCCCGACCCCAAAGGCGACTCGTCCAGACCTTTGAGGGCGTAAAGCAGAAGGTCGCTATCGCGGAGAAAGGCCCAAAACTGCGCCATCCAGTAATGGCCCAGAGAGATGGGCTGAGCCTGTTGCAGGTGAGTGTATCCGGGCACAACCACATCCACGTGGCGCTCGGCGCAGCGGAGCAAAACCTCGAGCATATGGCAGAGGGAGAGCCCCAATTTGGATAACTCCTCCCGCAGGTACAGGCGCATCGTCGTGGCTATTTGATCGTTGCGGCTCCTTCCCGTGTGAAGCTTGGCCCCTACACTCCCCAAAAGCTCGATCAACCGCGCTTCGATGTTCATGTGCACGTCTTCGAGTTCGACCTTGGGCACGAACTTGCCGGACTTGATCTCGTCCGCGATCTGTTTCAAAGCCGACAAAATTGCACCGCACTCCTGAGGGGAAATCAGTTTCACTCGAGAGAGCATCCTCACATGGGCAGCGCTGCAGATCACGTCAGCCAGAGCCAATCGCCAATCGAGATCTAACGATTGGGTGAAGTCCAAGACTGTTCTTTCGATATCCTCGCTAAACCTGCCCTTCCACACAATCAACCCTCCAGTCGATACCGCTCGCCGCCAACCCTCTCTTGTCTGCCATCTCCACCAGCTCCCCCCAGAGGAGATCGCACTCGCTGTGGGTATAGCTATCGATAGCCAAGACGTCGAGTAAAGAAACGATGACGGCCATGCCGGGGATTATTATATCTGCCCTGCCCGGCTCGAGGCCAATTACATTTCGCCGCTCTTCCGCTGAGAGCTGCGCCGTTTTAGCCAAAAGCCCTTCTATGTCCCCTTTTTTTACGAGGCTTCCGTGGACCCTTCCGGGATGATATTTCTCTATGGGGATGGCCTTCAGCATCATGGCGACCGTGGAGGATGTGCCGCCCACACCGACGACCGCCCCTCCGGCAAAAAGGCAGCGGACTTCGGCAAGCCGTTTGGCCGCCGCACAACCAATCTTTTTAACGTCCTCGCCGTAGAGCGAAGCCATGCGCACCGCCCCTAACGGCAGCGAGAAGAAGCGCTTTCCGTCTCCCACCTCGAGGCTACCTCCGCCGAGGTCGAAGAAAAGGCCGACCCTTTCGCGCAAGCCGAAGGCGGCACCTCGAAAACTCAAGCTCGCCTCCTCGTAGCCGCTTAGGACGGAGAGCGGCAACCCGGCGACCCCTTCCAATTCGGCTGCAGCAAAAGAGGCGTTATAAGCGCTGCGAAGCGACTCGGTCGCTATGAAAGACCTGTCCTCAAGCGACACGCAGTTGGCATCGAGGAGCGTACGAGCCTTGGCCACAGCCGCCTTTGTGCGGCTTAAGGCTTCATCCGATATGGCATATCGACCTTCCCCAACCCCTTGAGCCAGCCGGCTTATCCAAGCTCCGCTCGCAAGATATACGAAGCGCCCCTCTATACATCCCACCGCGAGGGCGCGGACCGAGTTCGATCCGACGTCGATGACGCCGAGACGTTTCATCCCCAACCTCCTCGAAGGAGCAGCGATAGCAAGAAGGCACATCGCATTCTCGAGGACCTATCATTTCCTCCAGCCACACCGCGCCGGGGTGCTCTCCCAAGGCGAGCCAAGACGCGACTTGAAGATGGAGGCACTTGAGCGTAACTCTATCCTTGACGGCGATGCCTCCGAGGCCGCTTCTCCTAAGGGCCTGCCAAATGCCTCTTCGCCTCAAGCGTAGGAAGCGCCTCGTCGATGAGCTGATCATGGCCAACCGCAACGAAGCACATCTGTTGGAGTAAGAGATCCACTCGCTCAAACGATGTCCCATCTTTCTTTCGAGATCGCCCACGCCGCCCGCAGATTCGAGAGCAGAACAGGCTCGAACGAGATAAGGGCAGACCAACCAGAACATCGTAGGGAAGGGGCGCATGCCGGAGACAGGAAAGCACAAAATAACCTGCGGACGGCCCCAGCGGCAACGGGTCATCACCCCCAAGACAATCCCTTCATCGAAGCGCCTTCCTTCCATGCGGCGCTTCAAAAAAATGCGATCCCCGGCGTTAAGGCGCTCGTAGAAAATGGGCGCAGCCTTGCTGTAAGGGTGCCCGTCGCTACCTCTTGCCGCGGCGCTTGTCTCCCTTCTTCCCTTCGCTTTTGCTATTTAAGTCCGCAATCTTCTGTTCGCTCGCCTTGAGGAAGTTAGAAAGCTTCTTCTCAAAATCATCGCCGTCTTGGGGACGAGGTGCGGAGTGCGCCTCGAGTTGTTTTATCGAAAGATCGATCCTACCCTTTTCGTCGATCTTGATCACCTTGGCCCTGACTTCTTGGTCCACCTGAAGGACATCCTCGACCTTCTTCACGTAACTCCTCGAAAGCTCAGAGATGTGGATCATGGCCTTTTGGCCCGTGGCCAGCCTGACAAAAGCGCCGTAAGGCATTATGCGCTCTACCTTACCTGTTACGACTTCGCCCACATTGACAGAGACGGCCGAAAAGTTATTGCTCTCTCCCATAAGTCTGACACTACCTCCAAATGTTTAAATTACTGCAACAAAATCGGAACCGCTGCCCTCAAGCCCCTAAAGCATGCTCTATGCCAACCACCTCCGCATTCCCTTAAGCCCCTGGCCCTGGGAGCCAACGCCATGAAAATATATCGCCCTGAGAGGCATCCAGGCGCCTGAAGAGAGCCAGCATATAGGGGAGCGCTGCGTCGCTCGAGACGTCATACCAGACGAACAAGACACCCCTTTCCCTCTCCAAAACTTCCCTCAGAAGGGCATCTTTAATTATAGGAGAGAAAAGGGCAATAAGGCCAGACCCCTCGACGAACGGCCTCTCTTTCAAATAACGTACGCGATTCCCCCTGACCTGGGGCAAAAGCTTAATTCGTTCAGTGGCGTCATTTACAGTAGGGCCAATCCCGAATACCAAAACACCCTTTACCAAAGGCGGACGAACCCTAAGGGGAGCGCTGCGAATTTTAACAGAGCCAGCCAGGGCCAGAATCATCCTGCGGGGGTATATGTGCCTCCACTCCGCCGCGAGAGACCTCATAACAGGAGTATTTTGCCTGTTGTCCAAGCGCTCGACGTTGATGGTATCCCTTCTAACCGGGGTCAAAGAAGCGATTTTCGCACGGCGCGAGGGCAATGAACGCACTCTGACCCTTCCCGCAAAAAGCCTCGACAGGCTCTCCCCGATCTCCTCCAAACGGACGATGAAGCCTTTTTTCATTCCGCCATCTCTCCGGTGGCTACGGCTTCCAAGGCCCTCTTTATGCGAGTGAAGGGTTCAAGGATCTCCATCGAGGCAGCCGCCTCGATGAGCATGGAGACCGCGCTCTTTACGGCATCCTCGCCGGTGTCGACCGGCACAACCAACTTCAGGGGAGCGCTTATAGGATCTGCCTGAACCAAGTACGCGCCGGGCTCCGGCTGAGACACTACTTCTCCTACAGCATCCAATGGAGGGTAGGATGTGCTTTCCAAAAAGATTGGCGGGCAAGCGGCATGCTCTTTGAGAAACTTCAGCAGTTCTCGGTCATTGCAAATCCACAAAGAGGGCTTAACTTCGACAGCTTTCAACAGGTTCTCCAATATGACTTCTTCTCTTATATAGACACGCAAGGCATCGCCGTAAAGGATACGCTCAAGCCTCGTGGGCGATATGGGCTCCGTATATCTGAAATCGAGCGGAATCCCTCTTAAATCCGTGACCAGTGCGGCCCCCTGAAAGAGGTTTCTCTCTTCGATCAGCCGCAGATATCCCAGAGCGAGGCCCTTTTGGGGATTCATGGCTTCCACTCAGGCGTAAACATCGAGATTGCTTTCCTTCCCTTCCTCGTCCTCTTCCTCTTCACGACCGCCGCCGGGTTTACGCTTTTTCTTCCTTTTGATCCCGACCTTATCGCCCTCCTTACGAAGGGCCACGCGCAGTTCCTCTTCCGGCCCACGCCTACGCCTAACCTGCCGCTCTTGCTCTACGGCAGAAGCTATACCCTCTTGCTGCTGAGACGCCTGCTTCATAGCCGCAGCAAATTCCCTGCCCTCTTGAGCGTTTTGGCCGAGCCTCAAAAGCGAAAGCTGCCACTCCACCGGCTTCAACTCTGCACCACTCTTCCTTTATCGCCTCTTTATCCCTCGAAGGAGCGTATCCGCACCTCCCCTTCGTCGTACACAAACGAGACGAATTGCAATGTGTCCCTCACGACATAGCTTACGCCTTTTATGGAAATTACAACGCCCGGATAGCAATAGCCCCTGACGCGAACGCGCGCCTTCCCCTTAGACTCGTATAGGGCTGCCTCTATCTCGGCCAACTGTTTCTGGAGGTTTTCCACATGCGCCCGCAGTTGGAATTTGGCCCTCGTGAGGGCAACGAGCATCTCGCGCTTTTCCTCGTCCAACATCCCCATTTCTTCCAATTTCTTTAGATAATCCAGGTTCTTTTCAACTTCCTGAAGTTTATTGAGGCTCTCGGCGAAATCTCCTTCCTTGGCACGTTTCTCCTCGATGAGCTCTGGAGATGTACCCACCTGAACTTCCGTGCGCGTCTCCATTTTGCTGCCCAATTCATCGCAGATGACTTCCGAGCCGGCGTATATTTTGCCTCCGGCGATCGTGCCCTTTTTGCCACTCGAAACCTGGACTTCGGATCTTGCGTAGATGAGACTGTGGAGGAGAGCCCTTTCCGCAATGACGTTGGAACCGCTCCTCAAAGTGGCCTGCTCAGCATATCTGACGATGATATCGCCTTGGGCGGATAGCTCTCCCTTGCCCATGCCGCTGACCCCGCCCTTTACCACGATCTTGCCGCCACTTTTGAGCTTCGCCCCTTCTACGGCCCCGTCCACCTGGATATCGCCGCTCGCCATAACCACAAACCCCTCGCGCACAGTGCCTCTCACAATTACGGTGCCCACGAAATCTATATTGCCGACGCTATAATCCACGTCTCCCTTGATCTCATATTCAGGCAGGACATCTATTTTCCCCTCGCGAATAGATACATGCCCATCCATAGCAGCCAGGAGATGGAGGCCGTCCTCGGAGACCTCTGTGTTCTTTCCCTTGGGGAGCTGGCGATCTTTGCCTTGTCTGGCTTTTAAGGGCTTACCCTTGACGCTCGTGCCGTCTTCTCCTTGTTTTAGCGGGATCTTTTCGGCAAGTTCCTGGCCATGCAGGACGTTTACAACGGCTCCGAGCTCTCGCATATCCACTCTGTCGGCATCGGCCTCTTTGGGTTTAGGACGACTGAGCTCGATTTTGAGCACAATTTGGGCGTCTTCCCCGTCTTTAGGCGGGTCGCCTTTGGCTACGAGAACCCACTCATCCTCCAGGTGTTCTCTTGCTATTTCCTCGAGCGCACTCTCATCGATACCATATTCGACGCCCGCTTCTTCCAAGGCTTTTTTTAATTCGTCGACGGTGGGCCAATCTCTGTCATCCAAAGGAGGGACTACCCTTATAAAAGCCTTGAGTTCGTCGTCGGAGATGTCCACCTCTATTTTGGCCTTCGCCTCAACGGCAGGCTTGCCACCTATACGCACAGGCTCTTTAGGGCGCTCTTCCAAGGCGGCCAGGATTTTTCCGCCGTCGAAGCTCGAAACTCCCCGTTCTTTAAGGAAGGCCACGATTTGAGCGAGCGTGACCTTCCCTTCTTGATCGACTTGCAGGTACAGGCCGTCTTCCTCAACCGAGAAACGAAACGGTCTTCCCGTCAAGTTGCCCACCTCTCAATCAAAAGTCTGCCCTCAGTAGAGCCCTCAATGTGGACAAGGCCTTGCCGTGGATCTGGGAGGCGCGAGATTCCGTCACCCCCAATACAGCACCTATCTCCTTTAGCGTCAAACCGTCATAGTAATAAAGAGAAATTACCAAGCGCTCCTTTTCCGGCAGCCTCTCAAGCGCTCTGGCGATCGAATCGAGTTCATCGGAAAGCTCCACCGCTTCCTGAGGAGTGGGCAAATCATCCGCCACCAGGTCGCCCCTCGACACATCGCCATCGTCGAGGGCAAGGACTTCATCTAACGAGACCACGTGGTTTCGGCTGGCCACCTCGAGCAGCTCCTTATATGTTTTTTCGTCCATGTCGAGCTCGTCCATGAGCTCGACATCGCCGGCCTGCCCCTTTTCCCTGTACAATTTATCCACAGCCTTCTCGAGCCGGCGGACTTTCTCCCTTCCGGCCCTGGAGAGCCAATCAAACCTGCGCAACTCGTCCAGCACCGCACCGCGTATCCTCGGCACAGCGAACGTATTGAATTTATAGCCCAGAGCTAAATCGTAGCGCTCAATCGCATCGAGCAGCCCCATTATGCCGAAGCTCAGGATGTCGTCGAAGCTCAATCCAGGAGGCAACGCCAACGGCATGCGGCTCACTACATACTTGACGAGCGGCAGATACCTTTTCACGAGCGCCTCTTTGTCCTTAGGGTCGCGATCCTTCTTATAGCGAAGCCACAGATCATCCATGCACCATCACCATATAACAAAAATGAGCAGCAATATGCCCAACAAGATGATCCCTATAAATACAGCAAACGCGGGACTGACCTTTGGAACGGCATAACGTCCAGGTTGAAGAACCTTCACGCGCACCTCGCCTGAGCCTTTGAATATTCCCTCCATTCCCTCGGATATGTGAAGCCTGACCAAATAATCGCCGCTGGGCAAACGCTCCACAGCCTTCACAGGAAAAGCCGCAGGCTGGCCGCTTTTAGCCATAACGCTGGCCACAAAGCGCGCGAGGCTGCCCCCTTCGTCGAGAGAAACTTCCACGAGATCACCGAGCGAAAAGTCCGATATAGCCTTGCCCCTCACCGGGTCCACGTATGGCTTGCAGAACAGTTGAACCGACTCCGCTTTGGGCCCTTCCCTATCCCTCTCTTCCCGGGCCTCTTCGGGTTCTCCCTCGCTTTCGCTTTCGGGCAGCGCCTTCGACAGCTCGGCGCGCAGTCTATTGAAACGCTCCAACTCGAGATCTACGATGAAATCGAGATGGAACTCGTCCGCGAGCATCTCTTGAATGCGAAGCAGGTTTTCCGGTTTCCCTTCGCCACGAAAGAGCAGGTTGATGACAGTAGGGGTGAAGAGAGCATCGAAGATCTTTTCCACCTTTTTGTAAGTGGGGTTATCCATCGGCTCCTCGACGTTTCTGATCGCATTCGTCACAGATTCCCAACTCGCCCTGATGGCGAAGCCCTCGGGCAGCCCATTTCTCCCCACCCAAAGCGATTTATCCAAAACCTCACCGGTCAAGCCGTCGGCCACGACGCAGAACAACCCTGCCACCTCACCCCGACGGCGCGACTCAAACTTCACTTTTATGGCAATATAACAGGGCACGATCGAGCGCAGGGCAGAAAGCGCGGCCGCCGTATCGCTCGAATTTGCCAGAACGTGCGCGAGCTCGTCGGGCGAAATGCCGAGCTGACAGGAGACGTCTTCGAGCAACTCCTGCGGAATGGCGACCGATGCGACGCCATCTTCTTTATCCTCTTGCTCTTGCACCCTTTTGACTTCTTCTACTTCGCCCACAGCCCAACCTCGATTCACAGCTCTTTTACGGTCGAACCTATGACCCTAACGACGAGGACCCACCGGTCGGTCCTGAATTCGACGCTTCTTCCTTTGTTGCCCCCTACATCAAAAGCTACGAGCGGTATATCCAGGCTGGATAGGGCTCTCTTCGTGGCCTCTACGTTTCTGTCCCCTACCGACAAGATGCTGCTGCCCTTGCCGCCCAAGGCGAACATCTGAGCACCTCCCGCCATTTTGGCCTTCAACCTGCCCTTAGAAGCCCCCATTTGGAGCAGCTCGTTAACGAGCGCGCAGACCGCTGTATCGGCGAACTTTCCCGGTTTAGGGGTGTTTTCTCCCCTGCTTTCCGGCAACATTATGTGAGCCATTCCCGCCACCTTGGCCACCTCGTCATAGATCGCTATTCCTATGCACGAACCCAATCCCAACGATATCAGCGTAGCCGGGTGCCTGGCCGCCACCAAGTCGGCCATACCTACATGCAAGACGGTAGACAAGCCTAAAACACCCCCAGCTTTTTGAGAAGGGTCTCGAGCGAATCCGGGTCTGGCACAAGAACGACAGTACCTTTTACCTCGCTATCCTCGCCTATGACATTTAGGGTGGTCTTAGACATCAAGGCCACATCGCCCGACATACCATAGAGGGCAGCCACCACATCCATTATAGATCCCAACATGTCATGGGCAACTGCCGGGACCGTTGCCGGCAAGGGGCTTCCAACGAGGAGGCTTATAGCGCTCAAAAACGCGCCGATGATTATATTGCCGACCTCCGCGTTCACGCTGTCCCTGATATCCTCTTTCGTCGCTTCGTCTAAGCTGCCCAAATCCTGGGAAATCAAGATTTCGGACAGTCTAAAGGCCTCTCCTTCTTCCATGAGAAAAATGACGTTGCCCGAAAACTCTCCCTCGCATCGGATGAGGACCGCACAAACAGGCGTCTCCGGTGCGCCGTACCTCTCGGCAACCTCGTAAACCGGGATCAACTCCGCCTCTGGGACCTCCATGCTGACAGATCTTCTTAAGAGTTTTGAGAGAGCGGTCGCCGCATTCCCAGCTCCTATATTGACGACCTCTTTCAGCGCATCCAGCTGCAGGCTATTGAGGTGCTCCCACTCGAGCTTCATACGTCACCGCCCTCTCGGACCTGCTGCCAAGGGAAGCCACGTCCAATATCAGCGCCACATTGCCATCGCCCAATATCGTAGCACCAGCGATCCCCTGGACCTTGGAGAGGAGCTTCCCGAGAGGCTTTATCACGATCTCTTGTTGTCCGATCAACTCATCGACGATAAGCCCTCTCCTCTTGCCACCCACCCTGACTACCACCACGGGAAACTCGTCCGCCTCCAGTCGAGAATGGGCCCTCAAGAGCCCAGCCAAACTCTGAAGCGACAAAATCTCTCCCCTCACGGTAACCACGGGTGTGCCGTGAACGCTCCTGATATCGTTTTTATTCACCAAAAGAGTCTCTTCCACGTCATCGAGCGGTACAGCGTATGCCTCGTCTCCTACGCTGACGAGTAAGGCGAGCACTATGGCGAGCGTCAACGGTAGGCGGATGACTACTCGAGTGCCCCGATCCAACTTGGAGTGCACCGTGAACTGCCCACCGAGCGATTCCACCTTGCTCTTAACGACATCCATGCCGACGCCGCGCCCGGAGAGATCGGATACCTTATCGGCGGTGCTGAAGCCCGGCAAGAAAACGAGCTTAATGGCGTCCTCATCGGAAAGCGCCTGCGCTTCCTCGGCGGAGTAAAGACCCCTTTCAACGGCTTTCCTTCTCACGACGTTGGCATCTATGCCGCGACCGTCGTCTGCGACTTCCACTATAACACTGTTCCCCTCCTGGTATGCAGATATGCGGACAGTGCCTTCGCGCTTCTTGCCTTTCGCTTCTCGCTCTTCGGGCGTTTCAATTCCGTGATCTAAAGCATTGCGGATCAAATGGACCAGCGACTCCCCTATCTCGTCAACGACCGTCCGGTCCAGCTCTGTCTCCTTTCCTTCTACCTCCAGGCGCGCTTCTTTGCCGAGGCTCTTGCAGAGATCTCTCACCAGGCGAGGAAAACGATCGAAGACGTACGATATGGGGACCATGCGCAGCTTGGTCACCAGCTCTTGAATCTCTCCGGATATGCGTCCCAAATGTGCCAAGGGCTCTTCAAAGGCCTTTAACCCCGCCTCTTGGGCCAGGCGCTCTATCCGCGCCCTCCCTATGACCAACTCCCCCACCAGGTTCATCAGCTTATCCAGGCGATTGATATCGACCCTTATCGTCCCGGTCATCTTGCGCATTCCCTGGAAAGACGGTTCGGGGGATGAAGCCCCCTCTGCTACTTCGTCCACCTTTTGCGCTTCATCCGTCTTTTGCAACTTCTCAGCCGTGCACTCGCTGTCAGATGTCAGTTCATCTATCTCTACATTTGCGATTTCGGATATAGACATCACCGTATGCCGCGTAGTCTCTTGCTCTTCTTTCGTGGCCAGATAAACCTCAAAGGCGTAATCAAAACCTTCCCTCTCAAGCTCCTCAACGGGAGGGACAGTTTTTATGATTTCGCCCATCCCCTCGAGGCGCGACACCACAAGGTAGGCCCTGGCGGACTTCAAGAGGCATTGAGGGTCGAGGTGAATCGTCAGATGATACACCTTCATCCCCTGATCTTGCGCTTTCTTCACCCATTCCACTTCCTGAGAGGTAAGCCCGACAGGCGCTTGAGATTTTGTAGCTTCACGATGATTTACGACTTCTACCTTTGCCCTAAGGACCTTCAAAAGCTCATCCACGTCGACATCGCCGTCGCGGCCGCCTTTGCGAATCCGGTCGATCATAACCTGAAGCGCATCGAGACATCGAAAGAGGAGCGATACGTCATCACCGGTGATGAAGAGCTCACCCTTGCGCATGAGGTCGAGGAGGTCCTCCATGGCGTGAGTCAGGCCCGCCATGCCATCGAAACCCATCGCTCCCGCCATCCCCTTCAACGTATGGGCTACCCTGAAGATCTCGTTCACTATCTCAGGCTGCTCTGGGTTCGACTCAAGGCTTAAAAGCAGGTCCCCGAGCAGCTCAAGCTGTTCGGAAGATTCATCGAGAAAGGCATTCAAGTATTCCTTCGTATTTAGATCCATCGCCTCATTCTCCCTTCCGCATCTTTACCAACAATTTTACCCTCTCGGGAATTCTATAAAGCGGCAACGACTCATTCGCCGCGCCCGCCTCGACCGCAGATTTAGGCATTCCATATACGACGCACGTTTCGGGCGACTCCGCCAAGACAAACCCCCCTTTTGAGCGAATAGCCCTGGCTCCTTCTGTGCCATCCCTTCCCATGCCGGTCAATATTATCCCCACCGCTTTCGCTCCGGCGACATCTGCTACACTTAAGAATAACAGATCGGCCGCCGGTTTGACAGAGTGCAACGGCGGAGCATCGGAAAGCCTGCAGATGAATCGGCTGTCTTTTTTCTCCACCAACATGTGCTTGCCTCCGGGAGCTATGGCGGCGACGCCCGGCATAAGTTCTAACCCGTCTTGTCCTTCCACAACGTGCAACGCAGATATCTCATCAAGGCGCTTAGCCAAAGAAGCGGTGAACCCCGGAGGCATGTGCTGCGCGATGACTACAGGAACCGGAAGATCATGAGGCAGCCCGCTCAGGAGCTCCTGGAGCGCTTTAGGCCCCCCCGTAGAAGCCGCAACCGCTACGATCTCAGAAGGCTCGCCACGAGGCTCAATCGGTTGCGGTGCTTCTTTCAACGAAAGGGGCGCGCGGCGGTGCGCAAGTAGCGCGATGTTTACGCCTGAAGCCATCAAAACTTTGTTCCGGAGCTCATCCCCCACCTTGGCCATGTCCAAAGAGATCGTGCCCGACGGCTTGGCCACGAAGTCCACAGCCCCTGCAGCCAAAGCCTTAATGGTGATCTCTGCGCCTTCTCTCGTAAGGCTGCTCACCATGACGACCGGCGTCGGACGAAGGACCATTATGTCCTCAAGTGTGGCAAGGCCGTCCTTTTTGGGCATCTCAACGTCCAACGTAACCACATCGGGTTTGAGCTCTCCCAGCAGTTTGAGCGCTTCGATGCCGTCCCTGGCTCTGCCGACGACCTCCAGGCGAGGATCCTCTTCGAGAATATCGGAGATGAGCTTGCGCATGAACGCGGAATCGTCAACAACCAGAACGCGAACCTTTTTCATCGGGATAACTCCTGCTTTCTGATGAATTTGATCAACGCCGCTTCCGCCAAGGGAAAGAGCGATTCAAACTCGACGGCAATCTCTTTAAGCCCATCCACACCCTCCTGAAACCTCACGATTTTGGCCACAAACATAAAAGGGCTGCCCTCGATAGTCAGAGAGAGAAGCACCCTATCCCCTGCCGCCAACCCTCTCATGTCCGACGATCGCAGCCTGGCTCCTCCCAAGCTGATATCGAGGACGTCGCACTCCCGCCAATCTCCCCGCATGGGAGACCGCGCTTCGACGTCCAGGGGGAAAAATGCGGCCTTAAGGAGACAGGGGACGCGGAGGAACCGCCTCCTCTGAATGCGAATAAACTCCCCTACAGGACGCACCCAGAGGAGAGGGACGGAAGATGCGAGATCGCTCCGCACAGCGCTCACTTGCACAGCTATAGGAGAGCGCTCGTCCTCGAACATCACCTCGAACTGCATGTCTCTGTATATGGGCAGAAGCGCGCCGCGCAATAGAGGGTGAGATAGCGCCAAGAGCTCGCCTTCGATATCTTCGAGGCGCGAAGGATGGTGCCCCTTATAGAGCCCGGCATGGATATGGATATCGGCTCGCGCTCCAACCTTCAACTGCGATGCCGCACCGATCGCCATTTCACCCGCTCCGGGTCAGCCGCTTGGCCAGTCTGAAGAGAAAGGCCTTTACCCCGCGCCCTGCGACTGCTTTAGGGGGAAGTTCGCCAGAAGGTTCAGCCTTGGCGAGCCTGGAGGCGATCCACTTTACACACTGAGACGCTGCGCAACCGGGTTGATAAATGAAAAAAGGCCGGCTCGTCTCGGCAGCTCGCCTCACTGCCTCGTCCCTGAGCACATAACCCGCATAGGGCACAGAGATTTCCAAAAATTGGGCAGCGGCCATTTGGACCCTGCTCGCGACCGAGGCCGCTTTCTCATCGGAAGAGGCCATGTTCACGAGGAGGTTGACGTCGATGCCGGTTCCGCCGGAGAAGGCCAACACTTTAAGCATTCCGTAGCAGTCGCGGACAGCTGCAGGCTCGGGCGTCGTGAGCAAAAGCACGGAGTCGGCGGCCAAGCAAAAGGAGACGACGGTGCGATGCAAACCGGCCCCGGTGTCGATTATCAATATATCGGCCATGGAATCCAATACCGATAGGCTTTCTATGAGCGCGAGCTGCCTGCGAGGATCGAGGTCGGCGATGTCCGCCATGCCGACGCCGCCAGGTACGATCAATACGCCCTTGTCGACTTCCACCAATATCTCCTCCAGTCGCCTCTCACCCCGGATTACGTGAGCGAGGTTGTACCTGGAGGTGACGCCCAACAACAGATCCAAGTTGGCCAATCCCAAATCCGCGTCGAGCAGTGCTACTCTCTTACCCAAGCGCCCCAATGCCAAGGCTAAATTCGCGGATATGCTGCTTTTGCCGACGCCGCCCTTGCCGCTCGTTACCGCAAGCGACCGCAAGCGACCGCTTTCGGCGGAGATTCGGCCCGTCTCGGCTGCCACCAGTTCCCTCAATTCGTATGCCTGATCTGCGGGTTTCGCGTCAAGCCGAACCAAAGCGCTCCACTCCCATGACCAGTTTCGCAATGCGAGATGCTTCCGCCACCTCAATATCGCTCGGCACGTTCTGACCCGTCGTCAAAAAAGAAACAGGCGTGCCGAACTCGAGGCAGAAGTTAAGTAGCACGCCATATGTCATAGCCTCGTCCAGCTTGGTGAAGATAGCGCAAGATATAGGTATTTTGCTCATCCTCCGCACGACATCCACGATGACAGGATAGGCCACGTTAGCTTGAAGCACCAGGTGGACGGCGTCCGGTTTAAAGGCATCGTGAGCCCGTTCATATTCTTCCAGGTGGCGGTCATCCCGCTGCGATCGACCGGCCACATCGAGGAAAACCACTTCTGCGTCCGCGTGACGGGCGAGCACGTCGTCGTAATCTTTAGGCTCGAAAATTACCTCTATCGGAATCCCCAGGATCCTCGCATAGGTGCGCAGCTGCTCCACCGCAGCGATACGATAGGTATCGGCCGTTAAAAGCAGCACTTTTCTCCTCTCCCATAGGGACTGGATGGCGGCGAGCTTCGCTATCGTGGTGGTCTTCCCTACCCCAGTGGGGCCGATGAACATCACCTTTCGCCCCCCCAAAGCGGATGCGAAATCTCCACCTACCACACGGATATAGCCTGAAAGCCACTGAATCGCGTCTTGCGCTCCCGAGGCTTCGTGGTCTTGCGACAGTTTCTGCGCTAAGGCGGGCCCTACGCCGGCATCGATAAGCTTTTGACAAAAGGGAGACTTTTCGTGAGAGTTTTCCCCCGAATTGTCTTTAACCTTCTGGCCCTCTATCCTCGTCAAGATGGAGCGTATCTCTTTTATCCCTTCGAGCAGGGCGGGCATATCTCCGGACTTCGCCTTCTCTGAAAGCTCAAGCTTATCGGCAGATGACCTTTTTTGCGCCTCCAACAGCTGCTGAAAGGCGATGAGGCGCTCCTGCTTGGTTTGGACTCCTTGAGGTTCGTCCTCCTCCAAAATCCCGGCGGTCACCAAAAGGCTTCTCTTTCGGAACAGCCCAAGGAAACCCCCTTTTTTGACGACTTGGGACGACAGGATAACGGCGTCTCGCCCAAGCTTTTGACGGGCTATCTCAAGGGCTTCCGCATCGCTTCCCGCTTCAAACATTATCTGCTTCGCAAGCCGCATGAGCTATTCCACCATCCCCAAGGAGCGCAACTCAGTGCCCGGTGTAATTTCATTATAGGAGATAACAGGAATTTGGGGCAAACTTCCCTCCAACAGGCGGCGCACCACGAGTCTCACGTCGGGGTGGACCAGCAGGACCGGCGCATGGCCGGCGGCAGCTGCTTTTTCCATCTTGTCGCCCACAGCTTTGATAAGCTTTTGAATTTCGTCGACGGGCATACCGAGCCTCCATCCCGATGCGAGGTCGCCCTGCATCGACTCTTTTACGCGTTGCTCCCACCTCGGAGAAAGGGTGAGGACGGCGACGGTGCCTTGAGGATCCTGAAGGGAGATCGTAATGTGCCTGAATAAGGCCTCCCTGACGCGCTCGGTCAGGAAGTCAGGATTCCGAGAGATACGCCCCACGTCTGCAAGCGTCTCGAATATCGTAACCAGATCCCTGATAGGCACCGATTCTCTCAGGAGGTTCTGCAGCACTTTCTGCACGTCTCCGAGGGAGAGCACGTTCATGAGCTCCTCTGTAACGGCGGGATTGCTCTCCTTGACGAGATCTACGAGCTTCTGGGTTTCTTGGCGGGTCAACAGCTCGGCGCCGTATTTCTTGACGATCTCAGAGATGTGCGTCGCGAGCACAGAAGGAGCATCTACGACGGTGTAACCCAGCGATTCGGCCTGCTCGCGCAGTTCGGGGGCTATCCAGTAACCTTCGAGGCCGAAGGCAGGCTCTTTGGTGGGAATGCCCACCAACGGCTCCTCCGTCCCACTCGTGTTCATCGCTAAATAATGATCGGGCATTATTTCCGCGCGGGCTACCTGCGCCCCCTTGATGCGGATCAGGTATTCGGTTGGCTTGAGCTGTATGTTGTCTCTGATGCGTATCGGAGGCACGATCAGCCCCCTCTCCATGGCCATCTGGCGCCTGATCGTGGCTATGCGCTCGAGCATATCCCCTCCCTGAGACGGGTCGACGAGCGGGATCAGGGCGTAGCCTATTTCCACCTCCATCGGGTCTACGGCGACGAGGGGCAGCACGCTTTCGGGGGCACCAGCAGGCGCCTTGGCGGCTGGCGTAGGCGCCTCGCCGGCAGGTTCGCCCGGCGGCGCTTTGTTCTCTCTGTAGACCACAAAACCTGCGAGCGCCAGTATTGTGCCGAGGAGGAGGAATGGGGTTGTGGGGAGGCCGGGGACCACGGCCAAGGTGAAGAGCAGCCCCGCGCCTATAAAAAGAGGGCGACAGTTCGAGGAGAGCGACGCCACGATATCGCGCCCCAAGTTGGATTCTCCTGCCGCTCTGGTGACGATGATTCCCGTCGCGGTGGATAGCAACAGCGCAGGAATCTGGGCGACGAGACCGTCGCCCACCGTCAACAAGCTGTAAGTCTGGAGGGCTTCCCGGAAGGTGAACCCCCGCTGAAAGACACCTATGGTCAGACCTCCCAAAATGTTCACCACGGTAATGATGAGGCCGGCTATGGCATCCCCTCTCACGAATTTGGAGGCCCCGTCCATGGATCCGTAGAAATCGGCTTCCCTCTGTATCTCGCTCCTTCGCCTCCTGGCCTCCTTTTCGTCTATCAGCCCGGCGTTCAAATCGGCGTCTATGGCCATCTGCTTGCCCGGCATCGCGTCCAACGTAAAGCGCGCCGCCACTTCGGCCACCCTCTCCGCGCCGCGCGTAATGACGACGAATTGGATGATGACGAGGATCAAAAAGACTACGCCTCCTACGACGTAGTTGCCTCCTACCACGAAGTCGCCGAAAGCGGCTATGACCTCACCGGCATAAGCCTGAAGCAAGATCAGGCGCGTCGTCGAAACGTTCAAGGCGAGGCGGTAAAGGGTAGCTATCAGCAATATGGTCGGAAAGGCAGGTATCTCGAGGGGCTTAAGGACATAGAACGTCGCGAGGAGCACGACGACTCCGAAGGTTATGTTCATAGAGAGCAGTATGTCGAGCAAAAACGTCGGCATGGGGATGATCATCATACCCACTATCAGGATGATCAAAAAAGCCATTCCAACGTCGGCGAAGCGCGTAGCCCTTCTCATCAGAGAACTTTCGCGGATATCAGCCATTACGTTCGGCCTCCAACATTGACGAATGGACCTCTCCTCTTAGTGCGATATACGAACGCCAAAACCTCGGCCACAGCTTTATACAACTTCTCGGGGATCTCCGAACCCAATTCCGCCTCGTAAAGGGCCCTGGCGAGTGCACGATTTTCCACGATAGGCACACCGTGGCTTCGGGCCACTTCCCTGATCCGCTGCGCCAAGATCCCTTTCCCTTTTGCTACGAGCACGGGGGCCTCCATGATGCTTCTATCATAGCGCAAAGCGACGGCCAATGTGGTAGGGTTGGTTATGACCACGTCGGCCTTAGGCACTTCGGCCATCATCCTGCGCCTGGCGAGCTCCCTCTGTCTCTGGCGAATCCTGCGGCGCACCAACGGATCTCCCTCGATATCTTTAAACTCCTCCTTGAGCTCTTGCCTGCTCATCCTGATCGAACGCTCGAACTCCCACCTCTGATAGGCGTAGTCAAATACCGACAAGGCCAAAAGGAGAAGCGCCATCTTGAGGCTCGCGCTCCATAGGGTGCGCAGCAAAAGGCCCACCCCTGCGAGGTGCGGAAAGCGCACCATGGACAAGAAAAGCTCAAGCTCTCCCTTTATGGTCCAAAAGAGCACGAGCGCCAACAGCGACGCCTTGAGGACCCCTTTTAAAAGCTCCACCAAGGAACGCAAGGAAAAGACGCGTTTGAAGCCCTGCACGGGATTGAGGCGGTCGAATTTGGGGATCAACGGTTTAGCCGTAACGACGAACTTCACCTGGAAGAGCGTCACTGCGAGGGCAAAAACGGCGCAAAGCAGCCCCAGTGGCAGCCATAAAAGGAGATATCTCTTCGCCGCCACCATGGCCAGTTCTTTTATCCAGAGTTCACCAGTGAGGTCTCGCCCGATGTAAGAGATATCCCAGCTCAGATATTCTCTCATTCCGTTAAACAGAAAAGAAGAGATAAAATAGATGGTCACCAACCCAGCCATGATGGATACCGCGGCAGATAAGTCCTGACTTCGCGCTACGCGCCCTTCTTCGCGCTCCCTGCGGCGTTTGCGGGGCGTGGCGGGTTCCGTGCGTTCTTGGGCAAAAAGCTGCAGGTCGAAGGACCTTGTTAGCGCCACAGCGCAGCCCCCTTCATGGCCAGCTCCAAAGCATCTTCTATTTTTCCATGGATCAGATCGACTGCGACGGGCAAAACCATCATAAGCATCAAAAAACCCAACAGCACTTTCAGGGGCAATCCCAAAACAAACACGTTCAATTGAGGGACGGTCCTGGCTATGAAGCCGAGGCCTATATCGGCCAAAAGGAGAGCTCCATAGAACGGTAGGGTGATTTTAACGGCCAGGTAAAATGCCTCTCTTAGCCAGGTGGCGACCTGCGGGTCTTCTGCGAAGCTCCACTCAACCTGGGCCAAAGGGAATAGGCGCAGGCTCTCCATCAACCCCTGAAAGAGGAGTATGTGCCCGTTCCAGTACAGGAAAAACCAAAGCCCGAGGAGGAACTTGAGCTGTCCTATAACCGATGTCTGCACCTGGGATAGCGGATCCAAGACGTTAACCATGCCGAAGCCCATAGAGACGCCTATCAGCCAACCCGCCATCTCCATCGCGTACAAAGGCAGGGCCGACAAAAATCCCAAGGTCGCCCCTATGAAGAACTCCCGCGTGCACGCCAGGATCAAGGCCAACGGCTCGGTTAAATTGGGCGGAAAAGCCTGAGCTAAAACCATGGGCAAAGCGGCGAAGGCCAGCAGGAGCGCCAGCCAAAAGCGCGCAGCGATGGGCATCGACGGCACTGTGAGCGCAGGAGAAACCATGAGGAGCCCGAGGAAGCGAAGCCCCAACATAAAGGTCAAGGTCAGCAGGAAAAGCCAATCTCCGTTCATGGTATGAAACTATCAAGATGTCCCAATATGTCCCGCGCCATCTGACCGATATTGCCAAACATCCATGGCCCGAGAAACAAGAGAGCCAAAAAGACCGCCAAGATCTTGGGTATGAAGATGAGGGTCTGCTCCTGGATCGAAGTGGCCGTCTGCAGTATGCCTATTATCAAGCCCACAGCCATGGCCGTCAGAAGGACCGGCGCGGAGGTCAACAGGGTAATCCAAACGGCATGTCGAAACGCGTCCATCGTGGTCACGGACAAGTCGCCTCCTTATTTAAAGCTGCTCACAAGGCTCGAGACCACCAGGTCCCAGCCATCCGCCATTACAAACAGAAGCACTTTAAACGGCAACGATACAAGCATGGGAGGCAGCATTATCATGCCCATGCTCATCAACACGCTCGCCACTATCATGTCAACCACGATAAAAGGGATAAATATTACCACACCCATCTGAAAGGCTATCTTGAGCTCGCTCAACATGAAGGCCGGGATCAATACGCGCGTCGGAAGGTCATCCGGCGTTTGAGGCCTCGGGAGATCGGCCAAGGACACCATCAGCGACAATTCCCCCTCCCTCGTCTCTTTGAGCATGAAAGCGCGCACGGGTTCGACAGCACCGTTCAGCGCCTCGGGAGCCGAGATCTCGCCGCGCAGATACGGGTCGAGCGCGTCATCGTAAACCTTCTGCCACACGGGGGCCATGGTAAAGAAGGTCAAAAAGAGCGCCAGCGTGACCAGAATCTGATTCGACGGCATCTGTTGGACGCCTATAGCGCTTCGCACAAAGCTCAAGACTACCAATATGCGGGTGAAGCTCGTGAGCATCAATACAATGGCAGGAGCGAGGCTCAAAACAGTAAGGAGCGCCAGGATTTGGAGGGTGAGCGCCACATCCTGAGGCGATTGAGCAGCCTTTATGCCGAATTCCACGCTCGGAATGGGGATAGAGGGGGGCTCGGGCTGAGCATAGGCAGCTCCGACCAGGAGCACTATAAAGGAAAGGGCTATAGCGCTTTTAACCGCACGATTGAGCCACCTTGTTGATTCAAGAGACATCGCCGCTTTTATCCTCCCAATCCCTGAGGCCCCACCTCCCAAGGAAGAGAGCGCCGTTTTTGCCGGAGACGAAGGCTACGACATCAGGGCCGCAGCGGACCAGATATACAACCTCGTGCCCCAGCGGCAACGTGGCTAAAAGGCACAAATCTCCCCTTTTGGGTCGAGAGATCCCCCTCTTTTGAGCAAAGCGCAGGGCCAACCACGCACATGCGCCGATGCCGATCAAGGCCAAGAACATACGAAAAAGATAACTCTCGATGGTGGGCGCCTCGGAAGCCGCCAAAGCCGGAAAAGGACAAAAGAGCGAGGCCGCGACCGAGGGTAATATGCATATCCTTAGCGACCTCGCCGAATACATCAAAATACACATCCATCCGAGGTTCGAGCTAAGACAGGGCCTTTTTCAAGGCCTCCAAGACGCGGTCGGGCTGAAAGGGCTTTACGATGAAGTCGGAAGCCCCAGCTTGGATGGCCTCAATGACCATCGCCTGTTGTCCCATAGCGCTGACCATAACGACCTTGGCGTTCGGGTCGATCTTTTTGATCTCCTTCACAGCAGCGATGCCATCGACTTCGGGCATGGTAATGTCCATAGTCACTAAATCCGGCTTGAGTTCCTGATAAAGCCTTACGGCCTCAGCACCGTTCGTCGCCTCGCCAGCTATCTCAAAACCACCTTTGAGGAGTATGTCCTTCAACATCATACGCATAAAAGCAGCATCGTCCACCACCAGGACCCTTGTCACACAATTCAGCCCCTTCCCCCAAATATATCTTCAGCCGCTGATAGAGCGAATGCGATCGGCCTTGCTCGCGATCTCAGTTACCCTGACGGCGAAGCTCTCATCGATGATGACGACTTCACCACGCGCGATGAGTTTGCCGTTGGCCAAAATATCGACCGGCTCACCGGCCATCTTTTCTAATTCTATCACGGAGCCGGGCCCCATGTTTAAAATCTCGCCTATCGTCTTCCTGGTGCGTCCGAGCTCCACGGTTATGCGAAGCGGAACATCCACTATCAGATCGAGATTGCCAATGCCCTTCAGTTCGGGCTCTTCGTCTGGCCTTAAAGGTAGAAATGCGGCCGGTCGCGCTTCTACCGGCACTGAAGTGGCGCCGGCCCCCACGACTGCACCTCCTCCAGCACGAGGGGGTGGAGCGGGTTCGGTTTGAGCCGTGCTCGGTCGCGGCTCATGGGGTTCGGGTTTAGCGGCTTCTTCTTTGGCAGCGCTCTGAACCGCTTTATTCAACTCTTCGGCTAACTTGTTCGAGGCATCGAGGGTGGTGAGAAGCCAGACGTCAAAAGAGCCTATATCGTGGATCTCCACATTGTACCGTACTGCCCAGATTTTTTCCCCCCGATCCATCTCGCCAAAGGGACGCCACTCTCCGTGCGGCAGAGTCGCGGAGACGCCGCGGGGCACCACTTTTTTACCCGAAAGAAGCCTGCTCAAATCGGCAAGAGCGGTCCCCACAAATTGGCTCAAGCCTTCCTGAGCGGCGCTCAGATAGAGATCGTTCATTTCGGGCGGAAGGTCCTTGCCGTCCCCTCCCATCATGAGATCGGCGAGCATGAGCGCTCCGCGCCCGTTCAAGACCAATGCGGCGGGGATTTCCAACCCATCCCACGTCATGGAATAGAGGAAGGGAGACGGATCGCCTAAACGGCTCAAAAAATCATCTTGAGACAAAACGGTCTCTTCCGCTAACTTCACTGCAACCGTTTTGCCGGAAAGCATCCCCATGACTCTCTCGCCGGCCGCAGAAAAGACCGAGGCGACTTCAGAGAGGAGGCCCGTATCCTGCCCCGCAGAATCCGCTTTCTTCTCGCCGGACGACCCTTTTAGCAGGGCATCTATCTCCTCCTGGCTCAAGAGGTCATTAACCATACCACATCCTCCTCCTCTGCGCCCAGCTTTTGAACGACGTCAGTTATCCGTACGGCATATCGCCCTTTCGATGTGCCGGGGGCTGCATAAAACTTTACATTGCTGCCAATGCGAACGGCCACGGGATCAGCGTAAGACTCCTCCAAACGGATGACATCGCCGGGACGAAGTCCGAGCAGTTCTTTCAGCTCGATCTCGGCATGGCCGAGCTCTACGACGACTGGCACCTTAATGTCCTTGAGCCTTTCAGTCAATTTCTCCTTGGCGTTCTCGGTCCCCTTCCGCCCAGTCGAAGCGAACCACCGCTGGGAGCTCAAACGATCCACGACCGGCTCCATCACGAAATAGGGGACGCAGAAGTTCATGAGCCCCTCGATGTTCCCGAGTTGGACCTTGAGCGTAACCACCAGCACCATATCGGAACCAGGGCAAATCTGTACGAAAAAGGGATTGCTCTCGAGGTTAACGAAGCGGAATTTCAAGTCTACGACAGTACTCCAGCTCTCCTCCAAGAGCTCGAGAATGCGCATAAATATCCTCTCGGCCACCATGCGCTCTATGTCGGTGAGGCTCCTCGGCTTGGAGAGCGATTCTCCTTTGCCGCCAAGGCTACGGTCGATGATAGCGAATATTAAGCTCGGGGCGATCTCCAGCATGGCACTGCCGCTCAAGGGATACATATCGAGCACCGCTATCACAGTCGGCTGAACGAGCGAGCGCACGAATTCATCATAAGATATCTGATCCACCGAAGCCACCTCGGCCGAGACCAAAGAGCGCGCCATCGTGGAAATGGCCGTGGTGACCTGGCGGGCGAAGGACTCGTGAACCATTTGGATCGCCCGGAGCTGATCTTTGCTGAATTTGTCCGGCCGCCTAAAATCGTAGATCTTGAACTTCTTCTCTTCTTCGCTCTTTTTAATGGCCTCGATATCGACATGGCCGCTGGAGAGGGCTTGTAAAAGGGCATCTATTTCAGCCTGAGAGAGGACTTCGGGCACCATAAGCTCCCACTCCTTTATTGAAGCATAAATTCCTCAAACAAGACGCGCTTCACTGGGGCACGCCCGTCCGCAAGCGGCATCATGGCGTTGATCCTCCTCGTGAGGTCCTGGCTCGCCTCCAATATTCCCTCGGCCGTCCTCAAATCGTCGTAAAAGCGATCTTTCATGGCCAATATTACCTCGTTTTTGACTCTGCTCTGCCAACCGCTCTCGGAAAAGAGGTTTAACGCCTTGGGCGAGTTCAATTCAAGGACGAGCTTGAAGCGCACGATCTTCGGTTCTCTATCGGCGAGGTTAACGGTGAAGTCTCCCATATTGACCATGGGCCCCGGCATTTCCACCTGCCTCTCCGGCGACGTCACATACGCAGGCTGTTTAAGAATTTTCCCCCCAAAAAACACCCCCGCGCCTACCCCTACGAGCAGAATCACAATGCCAACGAGGGCGAACAGGATAATCTTCTTCAACATATATATATACCCCCATGATTATATCAATCTTTAGAATAGCGGGAAAGCACAACCACGTCCACCCTGCGATTGAGCCGCCTGTGGTCGTCGGTGTCGTTGGGCACGAGGGGTCTAAAGGGACCATATCCGACGGCCCGTAGCCTGCGCGGGTCGATGCCCACGACATCACTCAAGAAAGAGGCGACAACGGCCGCTCGAACCGAGGAAAGCCCCCAATTGTCTTTGTAGGGCCCGCCTTTCAAGGGGACGTTATCCGTATGCCCCTCCACGGACAGCTGATTAGGCAACTCTTTCAAGGCCCCTCCCACTTTGGACAGGAGCCTTTTGGCCTCAGGCCGTAGCTCTGCGCTCCCCGGTTCGAAGAGAAGCTGTTCCGTGAAGGAGATAACCACGCCCCTCTCGTCGATTCGTGCAGATATGTCCTGCTTTAAGCCTTCCTCACGAAGGAATATATCGAGCTTTTGCAAGGTGGACAGGATATCGTGCGTCTCTTGGGCGCTCTGTCCGGCGCTGAACCCTCGAAAGCCGGCGAATACGTTCTCCGCCTCCTGCATGCTCTTCCCACCCGGCAAGACTCCGATAGCTCCCTGAAAAGAGTAAATCATCTTCTGAAATTTCTGAACGTCGATAGAAGAAAATGAAAAAAGAAAGACGAAAAAAGTAAGGAGCAATGTGACCATGTCTCCATAAGTGGTGAGCCAGTTACCTTTAACTCCCTCGTCTATTTTCCTCCGCTTTCGTGCCATCACTATCCTGCCTTTTCTTTAGATTCTTGCCTTTCAGCCTCCAATTCATTTCTTAACTTAGGCGGCAGGAATATCTTGAGCTTCTCCTCGACGATGCGCGGGTTCTCTCCAGCCTGGATGGCCAAAACCCCTTCTACCATCAGCTCCCTGGAGAGCACCTCTTGGGAGGTGCGAACGGAGAGCTTCCTTGAGATCGGAATGCCGAATACATTCGCCAAGAAGGAACCGTAAAACGTCGTGATGAGCGCCACTGCCATGCCGGGACCCAGGGCATCGGGGTCATTCAGGTTTTTAAGCATCTGAATAAGGCCTATAAGCGTACCTAACATGCCAAAGGCAGGAGCGAGCTCCGCCATCGTGTCGAACATCTGCTTGTTCCCCACATGGCGTTCCTCCAAAATCCCTATCTCCGCATCGAGGATAGCTTTGACGAGCTCGGGGTCGGTGCCGTCCACCACAAGTTGGATAGACTTGCGCAAAAAACCGTCTTCGAGTTGCATGGCGTCTTCCTCAAGGGCTAACAACCCCTCCCTCCGCGCCTTCTCGGCGAAGCTCACCAACGTCTGCACCAATCCCACCAAATCCGGACTCTCCGCGAAGAAGGCCTTGTGAAGGATCTTTCCGAGATCACGGATGCGCTCCATGGGGTTCGACATGATCACGGCGCCGAAAGTGCCGCCCACGGTAATGAGCAAGGACGGCATATTGACGAACGCCCCCGGTTCTCCTCCTACTATTATGCCGCCCACGACCAAAACGATTGCCAGGATCAGCCCCAAGACCGTGGCAAGGTCCAAGTGCGCATCACCACCTTAAAATAGACCGTGTTAGATTCAATCCGACTAAAAGGCCTTCGTCTTTCGCTTATATTGTATGACCTTTTCCGTCACGGTGTCGACGGACTCTTTGACCACGTAACGATGGCCGTTGACGAGCGTGATCACCGTGTCAGGACTCGCCGCTATCGTCTCTATGAGTTCGGCATTCAGAACGAACGCTTCGCCGTTAAGGCGGGTCAACTCGATCATTTACTCCCCTTCTTACCGCTTTATGTTCATCAGTTCCTCCAACACCTGGTCGCTCGTCGTGATCACGCGGGCGTTCGCCTGGAAACCGCGCTGCGCCATGATCAAATTCACGAACTCTTCGGTGAGGTCGACATTCGCCATTTCGAGCGTGCCGCCGAGGATGCTGCCTGCGCCGCCCTCCTGAGGGTTTACGATCTCCGGAAGGCCCGAGTTGGGGCTAACCGAAAACAACGTCTCCCCCTTCTTGACAAGCCCTTGAGGGTTGGCAAAAAGCGCTACTGGGAGGCTATAAAGCGTTTTATTTCTGCCGTTGCTATACGAGCCTACGATCGTGCCGTCTTGCCCTACGGAGAAATCCTGGAGGACGCCCATGGGATAGCCGTCTTGATAGTATGCCTTGGTGGTGAATCCGGAACCGTACTGCGTCACGCCGTCAACGAGGTCTTTCCCCAACGACTCTCCGGAAAAGTCCAATTTGATGGTGGACACATCGGCGCCATAGGCGCCGAAATCCACATTCATGGAAACCGTCCCCCCGCCTGAAACCTTGCCATCGGGACCGAAGCTGATCACGCCGGAAGAACCGCTCAAACCCGGTTCATTTGGGAAATAAGCCATCCACGACCACTGATTCGGCCCTATCTTGCTCCACTTGACCTCGAGGGTGTGGGGATTGCCGAGAGAATCATATATGTCAAGCTTGGCGGAATGAGTGCTGTCGAGCTGCTGCGAAAGGGTCAGCAGGATTTGCTCGCTCGTGGGCTGAGAGGGGTCTTCAAAGGTGATGGCGTAACCGCCACTTGAGACTGAAGGAGAAAAACTAAAATAGAAGGGGTTAGTAGTATCATTTGGATCGTCGCTGTGGGGATTCAAAGCTATGCTTTCAAACTTACCCTCTTCGTCCATCGTGACATCGTAATAATAGTGCACTAAATTAGTCCCGTCATAACCCCACAGGTGAAGCACATCGCCGGGAGGATCGAACTCCGCTATAAAATTAAACGAAGTTTCATTATTGTCTTTAGCCGCAAAGGTCGCGAAGTTAAAATAGTTGCTCAAGTCGGCCTGCCACACCACGTTATTGTCACTATTGGTTATCGTCAAGAGGTTGTCCGCCCCCATGAAAGTAACGGTATAATTAGCTCCACCGATGGTAATGGTCATCGGCGTAGTATCGGCGAAGACTGGCCCGTCGCTATCGACCCCGATTAATTCTATCGGAAGGCTAAAGGGCAGGGGTGAGTCTGTCTCAAATGTGACGTTTATAAAACCAGCCTCGGTGTCTCCTTCGGCAAAGGATATGTGCACCTCTTGGCCGTTTATGACGGGATTGAAGGTGATGTTTTCTCCCTCAAAGCCGAAGGGTAGGTAGGAGCCCACGCGGCTGTCGAGATTGCAGCGAAATCCCACCAGCGTGGTGGCCATGGCCTCGAGCTTCTGCCCCACGGGTATATTTATGCCCTGAAGGTCCGTCCCCGCTATATATCGCGTCGGGTCGTTGGGATCCACTTCCATCTTATACCCCATGAGCTGAAGGCCCGTCCCCGACTGAACCATGTTACCGCTGCCGTCCAGGACAAAGTTGCCCGCCCTCGTGTAAAACGTCCCCTCGCCGCTTCCCACGATGAAATAGCCGTCGCCTTGAATCGCGAGGTCCGTGCGATTCCCCGTATATTGAGGCGGACCTTGGGTTTGAATCGTCTCGATGGCGGCGACGCTTACGCCGAGCCCTATCTGCATGGGGTTGGTACCGCCCATGTTGTCGGCGGGGGCCGTGGCTCCGCGCATATTTTGGTAGAGCAGATCCTGGAACGTGACGCGCGACTTCTTAAAGCCGACGGAGTTGACGTTGCTGATATTATTTCCCACGACGTCGAGCATCGTCTGGTGACCTTTGACGCCGCTTACGCCCGACTGGAGCGAACGCAGCATAATAACCCCTCCCTCATTTCAACAAGATTTCTCAAACGTGCATGCCCTTTAAGAGATCGAAAGAATGGCCCCAAGCGGAATCCTTTCCCCCGAAGCGAGCTCTAACATCATATTGCCGTTGCCGAAGCGCACGGATAACACCCGGCTCGATATCTCCTCCCCGGTTTCGTCGAAAAAACTCACCGTCCGGCCCACCAACCCGCTGGAAGAAAGGAGGGAGAGCATCGTAAGGTTGTCCATTTGTTTCGAGATGTTCATCATCTGCTCGAGTTCGCTGAACTGCGCCATCTGAGCGATGAACTCCGTATCCTTCATGGGCTCCAGAGGGTCCTGGTTCGTCAACTGGGTTATCAGGATGCGCAAAAAGGAGTCTTTGTCGAGCTCGGTCTTGATCTCCCTCGACTGTGCAGTACCATACACCTCAGTGGTCGTGCCAATCCCGGTCACGGTCATAAGTCTTCACCTCCGCTCTTTAAGCGATCCAGCACAACAATCCTCTATCTAAGTCCAGCTGAAACACGGCACCTTCTACGCCATCTTCTCCGATATGCGGATCCGACGCCTTCTTCCGGCGTCTCTCTTCCGGCTGATCGCCGGACCCTCTGCCCATATCTCCCCCCTTAGCTTCGACCGCGACGTGGGCGAGGTTTATGCCGCTGGACTCGAGCGCGGTCTTCAGGCCTTCCATCTGCCCCCTAAGCGACGCGGCGAGTTCCTGGTTTTCGACCCTGATAAACGCCTCAAGGCCGTCTTTGGACAGTCCGAGGTCTATCTGGATCCTTCCCCACTCCGGAGGCTCCACCGCCACATAAGCCCTATCGATGTTGCCATGGTGTATGAAACGAATCGCGTGACCCAACCCGTTTCCCGTCGCTTCGGCTCCCTCCCCTTCAAGTTCCACAAAAAGCGGTAGAAAGGCTCCGTTTCGACCCAAACCGGTCGTTTCGCCGAGAGGCAAATGGCTGCGATTCGCAAGATTAGGGAACACTTCGGTAAAGCTCCTATTTACGTTTGCAAAATCAGGACGACTGTCGTTTGTCCTCGCCCCGAGCACTTCGACAGGCGCGTTTTTGTGAGCCTTGAAGGTCTCTTGAAAGGCCTTCGACGAAAGGTCTGCCCTTGCCTCGCCGAGTTTCTTTTCGAAAGGCTCGTGACGAGGAGTCAGTCCGGCCGATTCTTCGTCAGACGCAAAACTTCCACTCCTTTGAGGAGGGCTCTCTTGAGTCAATTCCTCTTTTTTAAGAGCAGCCCCTGCCGCAGATCCGACTTCAATGTCCGTTGCCACGCGGCCACCTGTAGAATCGCCGAGAAGTCCGGCTTTGTCTTTTGACCCTTCACCGCCGGGGACAAACACAGCCTTACCATTCCCGTCAGTTTCAACTTCATCAGTCTCGACAAACCCATCCTTTTTCAAACCCTCAGAGAGTTCGCTCACAAAGAGGATGTCTTTTGTGTCGTTGGAATTTACTGCTGCATCTTTAAAAAGGAGCGGGGCGGGCTCTTGAGCTCTCTCGACAGGGATGCCATCGCAACGCTTTTCTGAAACGACCGCACCCCCATCGGCAAGAAGATGCGAAGCTAAAAAAGGCGCTCCTCCTTCGACCTGAAGAGATAACAGAGGATTTATATCGGTTTCTGCAACGTCTTCCTCGCATAACGTTTCGGGAGAGGGCGCCTCGCTGGTCCCTTCTGTCGATTCGGCACCGCCTGCCTCAGCCTCCACGCCGTGTGAGGAAAAAACTGGGGGTAAATTCCCGCTTAAGACCGCAAAGGATTGCGCTTGGGATGTATTTGCCTCATCCAAGCCCAACGCGCACTGAAGGATGGCTAAGAAAGAGGTCTCCTTGCGACTATCTCCGCCGAGCTGTCTTTTCGCCCCACTCTCGGAAGATATCCGGTCGGGCAAACTGAGCAAACCGATAAAGTTTAACATCCTTACCTCCCCATCGTCTCATGGGCCTTCCTTCACCAGCTGCTCCGTCAGCTCGGCCGCCTTGGCCGCATCCATGCGCCCAAGAAGTGAAGCCGCTTGATCCTGCGGCAATGCTTTGAGAACTCTCACCGCCAACTCTTTGGGAAGCCGCGTCAGGATTTCAGAGCCCCTCCGCGGGTTGATCTCCTGAAATATCTGAACGAGTTCCTCGAAAGAGCCGTCATTGCTTGAGGCTGTGCTTCCTTGGGATCCAGAAGCACGCTGCGCTGCCTCTTGAAGTGCAAGCTCTCTTTCCCTGAGTCTCGCCTCTCTCGCTGCGAGATCTTGAGAGGCAGCCTCGATGGCAGCTCTTTGCGCTTCGAGCTCTTTTAGCTTATCAATCACGCTCTTTTCGTATTCTTCGAGCTCGAGCCTGCGCCGCTCGACAGCGGTCAGGGCGTAGCGCTCCGGCACCGACAGCAGTTTTCCGAGACGTCCCCCCAAAACAGGAATGCGCGGCACCGTCGTATAAATTATCGGCCTCAAGTCCGCTACACCTGAGGCGTGAAGGCCAAAAAGCACACCTAAGACCAAAAGAAAAACCAACAACAAGCCAAACCAACGGCTTTTCCTTTTTTTCTTCAGAGGTCGCGGCGAAGCCTCTTTAGGTTCTTGTTCAGCTTGCCCTTCGACTTCGGCCAACGCCTAATCTACCTCCGACTTGGCACAGAGTGAAAGCACCTTTTTCACGTAGGCTTGCGTTTCACGAAATGGAGGGATCCCGCCATGCCTGTCCACGGCGCCGGGGCCGGCGTTGTAGGCGGCAAGAGCCTTTTCCACATCTCCATCATATCTGTCGATCAACTGGGCGAGATACTTGATGCCCCCCTCCAGGTTTTGTATGGGGTCAAAGGGATCGTCCACGCCCAAATGGCTCGCCGTAGCCGGCATAAGCTGCATCAATCCCAAGGCGCCTTTCGGAGACACGGCGCTGGGATTGCCGCCGGATTCCGCCACGATTACGCTGCGCACGAGGTTGGGATCTACGGCATATCGCTTCGCGAGCCCGTCGAGCGTCCTGCTTAAACCATCTTGGTGGTCGCGGCGGACGGCTTCCTCGGAAGGAGCAATGTCCTCCTCGGATTTCCTCAAAGCCTCAGAAAACGCGCGATCGCGCCGTTTATTTTGGAGCCGTTCACTTTGAGGCGCAAACCGCGCCTCTATCTCCTGTATTCTCGACACAACCCTGCAGAGATTCGACAGATCGGGCTTCATGGCCTTCCCTCCATCGCTTTTTTGCTTTGCGAGAAGCGCGAAAGGGCGACTTCGTCGAGATTTTTCTGCTCCTGCGAAAGTCCATCCCTAATTTGATCCTCTTCCATGCGAGACACGAGTTTATCCCACAGGCGAGCCTCCTTGTGCCGCTCGATCAAGCGCTCCTCCAGCGCGGCTATCAGCTTTTGAAGCGCCGAGAGGTTCTTTTTCATATCGGCCAATCGCCCTTGGGCCTCCTCTATTGCCTGCCTTTGAAGCCAAACTTCCTCCAGCGAAGACGACGCAGAGCAAAGCTCGGCAAACGCAATGACCGCCTTTTCTTTTTCGGCCTCAGCATCAGATATAGCGCAGAAGAGCTCCTGCAGTTGACGGCGATACCTTGCGAGCTCTTCTTGAGCGAGGACTTTTTCCTTCTCGCGCACGTCCCGCACTCGTCGAAAGCGATGGATCTTCATTTCCACTTGGGTATCATCTCCAGGGCAAAGTCATCCATTCATATGATCGGAATCTTTACTGCGGAGCGTTAGCTTCGGAGGGCCAGCTTGAGGAGAAGTTTTTTTGTCTCGTCGAAAGAGTAGCGGCCCTCCACCGGCTGTCTTAAAAAATTATTGATCTCGTCGATGCAGGAAATAGCCCAGTCCACTTTCGGGTTGCTCCCAGATCTATAAGCCCCTATCGTTATAAGGTCTTCGGCTTCTTCGTAGATCGCCAAAGCCTCGCGCACGCGGTTTGCAGCCTCGAGGTGTTCTTCTGACACGATGTTGGGCATGACGCGGCTCACGCTGCGCAACACATCAACAGCCGGATAGTGATTCTTCGCAGCGAGGCTTCTGGAAAGCACTATATGGCCATCCAATATGCTCCTTACGGTATCGGCCACCGGCTCGTTCATATCGTCACCTTCGACGAGGACCGTGTATATGCCGGTTATGCTCCCTCTCTCACCGGCTCCGGCCCTCTCGAGCAGTTTGGGGAGAAAGGCGAAGACAGAAGGGGTGTATCCTCTGGTGGCCGGCGGCTCCCCGATTGCCAAACCCACATCGCGCTGAGCCAAGGCGACGCGCGTGACCGAATCCATCAAAAGCAAGACATGGGCACCTCTGTCTCTGAAATATTCCGCAATGGCGGTAGAGGTAAGCGCCCCTTTGAGACGCAACAAAGGCGGTTGGTCTGACGTGGATACCACCACCACGGAACGCTTCAACCCCTCCACGCCCAAGTCTCTTTCTAAGAATTCGCGAACCTCCCTGCCGCGCTCCCCCACGAGGGCGATAACGTTGACGTCAACGGCGGCGTTGCGGGCCATCATGCCCAAGAGCGTGCTCTTCCCCACGCCCGAGCCGGAAAATATCCCTATCCGTTGCCCCCTGCCTATGCTCAAGAGACCATCTATAGATTTAACGCCGACGGGGAGCGGTTCTAAAACTGGCTGCCTTCGCAGCGGGTGGGGGGGGTGATTGTAAAGGGGGCAATAATTCGCCGCCATCACGGGGCCCTTGTCGTCTATAGGGCGCCCTAAGCCATCGAGCACCCTGCCCAACAGATGCGGCCCCACGCGGACCCCTAACGGCTTGCCCATCGCCACAACGTCACAGCCAGGCCCGACATTTTCGATCTCCCCCAACGGCATGAGCAACACGCGCTCCTCGCGGAAACCCACAACTTCGGCTTGAAGGGGGGTGGAGCGACGATCGCGGAAGCGCACCTCACAGAGGTCGCCGATCTGCACATCGGGGCCGCGTGACTCCATCACAATCCCTACCACTTTGGCGACCTTGCCGTTGACCTTGATCAGGTCGACCGCATCGAGGCGAGATTCTATCGCCTCCCACAAAACCTCAGGACCCATTGAAAGCTCGACCCTCCAGCAACACCTTATCCAATTCTTGGCTTATCTGCTCGAGCTGGGTTCTCCACCTGGCGTCGTAAACGCCCAAGTTGGTCTCGACCACACAGCTGCCCCTATCCACGTTGTCGTCGGGTATAAACTCGAGGTGCTTGACGCCCCTCAAAAGCTCGGCAAGTTCGTCGCTGTGAGACTCCGCGTAAGTCAGATCCGACGGGTTGAGATAAACCAGTATGCGCTCCTTATCGCTCGCGCGAGCCAGTATTTCCCTCAAGACCCTCAACACCACCCCTTCGTCCAGGGAGACCCCCTGGAAGAGCAAGCGCGACAGGATCTTTTCCCATAAGCGCACGAGCTTCGCCTCGTTGGCGATGAGCAGTACATCGAGAGATTTTTTCAGCTCCTCGTGTACCGATTCGAGCAAGCCCACCAGGGAAGAGATTTTCTTTATATTTTCCTCGCGAACCGCTTCTATAGCTTCAATCTTGCCCTGTTCGGCCCCTCGGCGATACCCCTCTTCATATCCCTCTCTGAGCGCCTTTTCTTTCAGTTTTTCCGCCTCTTGAGATATCTTGAGCGTCATATCCCGCCGCTCGGCTTCGAGCTTCTTCTTTTCCCCATCGAGTTCCGTCTTTAAGGCGGCGTTCTCCCGCCTGAGCTGCTCTATAGTTTTTCTCAGGGTCGCCTCTTCTTCATCTTTTTCCCCATTGACCTTTTCGGCAGGACGAAGGTCTGCCTGTTGCCCATTCAACGAGGTCACCTTGACAGCCTGTGGGATCAACCTTACGGCTTTCAACAGCTTAGGGGAGAGATGGTCAGACAATGAGCTCCTCCTCTCCACCGCGGGATATTATGATCTCTCCGGCCTCCTCGAGCGCTCTGACCACGTTTACGACCTTCTGTTGCGCCTCTTCCACGTCTCTCACGCGCACCGGCCCCATGTACTCCATGTCCTCCCTGAGCATCTCAGCAGCACGATGAGACATATTCTTGAAAAACTTCTGGCGCAATTCCTCGGATGCACCTTTGAGCGCCAAGGCCAAATCTTTCATGTCCACCTCTCGCAAAGCCCGCTGCAGCGAGCGGTCGTCCAAGGACAATATATCCTCGAAAACGAAGAGGCGCTTCTTTATCTCCTCGGCCAGCTCGGGATCTCGCTCCTCCAGGCCTTCCATTATGTTCTTCTCCGTGCCGCGGTCGACGCGGTTTATTATCTCGACGATGCTATCCAGACCGCCGGCGAGGGTGAAATCCTGCCCGGCCACGGTAGAGAGTTTACGCTCTAACACTCTCTCCACTTCCCTCAAAACATCAGGGGCGATGCGATCCATTTTGGCTATGCGGCGGGCCACTTCGGCCTGCACGCCTGGGGAAAGACCGCTCAACACTTGCGCAGCCTGCTCCGGCTCGAGGTAGGAAAGTATGAGGGCAATGACCTGGGGATGCTCGCCTTGTATGAAGCCCAAAAGCTGTTGTGGATCGCTGTGGCGCACAAAGTCGAAGGGCCTGACCTGCAAGCTCGCCGTGACCCTCCTCAGGACCTCCTGGGCCCGATCGGCACCTAAGGCCTCCTCGAGCAGAGCCCGAGCGTACTCGACGCCTCCCTGGCTGATATATTCCCGCGCCATCAGTATCTCTTGCGCTTCCTTCAATACATCAACCTTGAGTTCAGGATCCACCCTTCTGATGCCCGCAATCTCTATCGTGAGCATCTCAATCGTGGACTCGTCGAGATTTTTGTACACCTGGGCGGCCAACTCCGGACCCAAGGCTATGAGGAAAATAGCCGCTTTCTCCCGTCCTTTGAGGTCTCTCCCCTTTTTGGCCATAACACAAAGGCCCCTTCCTTAGTTAATGAACAGAACATGCTGGCAATTGTTTAACATAATATTTGCCAAGGGCAATTATACATCCTCCAGAAGCCAATTCTGAACCAACTCAGCGATCTCCTCAGGTCTCTGTCTGGCATATTCTTTCAACTGCTCCTCTATCACAGCAGCCTCGCCGCGGACCTGCATCAGCTCAGGCCTCTCTATAAGTTCGCGAAGCGACGGAGCGCCCTCTTTTCGTTCAGGAGCGGCTTTCGGCTTTGCCGCCCTGCGTCTCCACCAGAAAAAGGTCGCGATCCCGATCAAGGCGATGGCAGCGATCAAGAGTATGAAAAATATCATTCGCTCGCGGCGCTCCCTCTGGAGTTGCGCCATGATTGCATCCATCCAAGATGTGGAAAAGTTCATCGCCTGGACGACGAGCTGGTCTCCGCGCCCTTCGTCGAAGCCTATAGCCGCGGCCACGGTGGAACGCAACTCTCCCAACGCTTCCTCCGCAAGTTCGCCATCGATCAACACCGAAGCGGAAAGCCTTTTAACGGAGCCGGGCGTGTAAACCTGCTCCTGTTCGCGGGTCGTGATCTCGTAATTCCTTATGGTATCGCTCTTGTTGTACTCGCTCGGTCCTACCCGCTGAGCGGTCACCACGTAACCCGGTATGTTGGTAGTGGTCCCTGGCGCACCGCCGGGCGGCGTGCCAGGACCAACGTAGCTTTCCTCCGAAGCCTGCTCGCTTCGGACCACGCCCCTCCCGCCAGCTCCAGGGATATATTCCGTGACGAAGTCTCGCTTTTTGCCGAAATCTAACTCCACCCTCACGCGGACTACGGCTTTCCCTGGCCCGAAGACTTGCTCCAACATCTGCTTGACCTTGCGCTCCAGTTCCATCTCTTGGCGGCGCTCCAACTCTCTTTGGACGGACGAAACAGCTCGGCCAGCATTGTCAACATAGACGAAGGTATCCGAATCGATCAGTTCCGATAGCATATTGCCGGAGGTATCTACGACGGTGATGTTTTCGGGGTGCAGCCCCTGCACACTGTGGGCCACCAAATGCACGATGGCCTTCACCTGTTCGGGGCCAACCTTGCTTCCTCTCTTTACACCCACGAGGACGGAAGCGCTGGACGGCTCCTGCTCTTTCAGGAAGAGGCGCTGCTCTGGGATAACTATGGTCACCCTTGCGAAGTCGATCGCCTCCATGCGCCCTATGGTCCGAGATAGCTCCCCCTCGAGGGCTCTTATATAGGAGATGCGCTGCTGGAAGTCCGTCATACCCATCTTCGCCTGGTCAAAGATCTCAAAACCCACCACGCCGCCTCTGGGCAACCCTTGCTGTGCCAGGGAAAGACGCATTTCGTAAACCATATCCTCAGGTACAAGTACGGCGTTGGCGGCGGAATCGAGCTTATACGGGACATTGCGTTCGCGCAGATAAGAAAGTATAGCCGCTTGATCTTCCACCTCAAGGCCGGCAAATAGCGGCTCGTATTTGCCTCTGCCGGTTGCGATCAACAAAATCAAAAGGACAAAAATGAGCGCCCCGGCCCCCATGATAGAATAGCGTTGCCACGGGGAAAGCGACGCCCATGTGGCTTTTAGCCGTGCAAAAAGCTCCTTAAGCCTCTCCATAACACTTACTATATCAGCAAAGGGACAATAATTCTATACCGGCATGCGGGCAAGTTGTTGATAGGCATCTACCAGCTTATTCCTGATTTCCACCAGAAGGCGCAATGCGACCTCGGCCTCCTGGACTGCGATGACCACCTGGGAGATGTCCTCCGCTTCTCCGGTGGCCAGCTTTCCGATCCCCTCATCCGCAGTGAGCTGAAGGTCGTTAACCCTTTGTAGGTTGTCCTTGAGTAATTTTTCGAAACCTTTTTCCCCTTTTGAATCGCTCCCGGCTCCGACCAACCTTGCATCATTATTGAAATGAAATTGTGATAAATCCACCCTGACCTCTTTCATCTTTTAACCGAGCCTCCTCGTGGTTAGGCCTAAGGGTTAAAGTATAATCTGAGGACAAGCACTCTCGCCCCCCCCTTTGGCCTCAATTTCTCTCGGTTTGAGTAGGACTTTTTAACTATATTTTACTCCGGGAAGCGGGGGTTGACCTTGCCGAATAAGGTCTGTTAGGCTCGCAGCACCTCAAGCGCGCTATTCCACATGCTCTGGGCCGTTTCCACGACGGCGAGATTCGCTTCGTAGGCTCGACTTGCCACCATCATGTCTGCCATCTCGCGGATCACGTTCACGTTTGGATAAGCGACATACCCTTCGGCGTTGGCGTCCGGGTGGTCAGGTTGGTAAACGTATCGCGGCGGCAGGTCATCGTCTGTAATCTGCTCCACCCTTACACCGGCGGGGGAAGCATCTAAAGCCTCATCCAGGCGCTCTGCAAATATCGGAACCTTGCGTACGTACGGCCCACCTTCGGGCGTGCGCGTAGTGTTGGCGTTAGCCATATTCTGAGAAATGAGCTCCATCCAAAGCCTGTGAGCGGTCAAAGAGCTGCCCGCTATTTCAAGCGGGCGAAATATGCGCATTACACCCCACCTCCCATAACCGTCTTATAAGAAGCCGCCTTGCGCGCTAACAGGCGGAATAACGCTTGGTAAGACATGCGCGTCTCGGCGAGCTTTGCCATTTCGATATCGATGTCCACGCCGTTTCCATCCCACCGCACGAGTTCGCCGAGAGCTTTTTTCTCGACGGGTCTTACCGCTTCTATACTCTCCGGTAGCGTAGAGATATGGCGGGGATCGGTGGTAGTCAACGGCAACCTCTCGGGACCGTGCAACAAACGGCTCAATTGATCCTCAAACGTGACCTCCCTCCGCGCGTATGCGGGGGTGTCTATATTGGCGAGGTTCTGCGCAGTCGCCTCCAAGCGCCTCGAGAGCCCACCTATGCTTACTTTCGCTGCCGCCCAAGCCTTATCCATGAAAGATGCCTCCACAGCTAAGATAAAAGACGAGGATCATACTTCCTGTTTCGACCATCAAAGGAGGAGGCTTTAAGAGCGCCCTTCAGCTATGCCCAATTCCTCCAAAAGGAGCGGGAGAAGGACCTTGATGTATGTGCCCTTCATCCCCAAGCTGCGGCACTCCAATACGCCGGCGCTCTCGAGTTTCCTCAAGGCGTTTACGATTACGCTCCGCGTGAGGCCGAGCCTGTCGGCGATGCGACTTGCAACCACCACACCCTCGGAAGCGTCGAGCTCCCGGATGATATGTTTAACCGACTCGACTTCCGAGTACGAAAGGGCGCGCAGCGCCATTTGAACGGCGAATCGCTCTCTGGCCCTCTCCTCGATCGAGCGCGTGCGCTCGTGGAGCATCTCTATGCCCACGGCAGTGGCCAGGTATTCCCCCAAGACCAGATCGCGCGCATCGAAGGGTGAGCCGAAGCGAGCCAAGATGAGCGTTCCGATGCGCTCCGAGCCGCTGTAGATCGGCACATAGACTACGTGCTTGTTCGGATAAATGCATGGCGCGTCGGCATAGGCGCAAAGGCCGTAGTCTGAGTGATTCAAGACGGATTCGTGATGCTGGTTTAGTCTATCGACATAGCTCTCCGGCATGGCGCCGACCTCCAACAGGCCGACCATGGTCGGACAGTTGTATTCGCTGAGCCACGCATAACCCAATACCTTTCCTTGGCGATCGATGATATAGGTGTTGGCCGTAGAGAGATCGCAGAGGAGCTTGGCCAACTTTTGATAATCGGGGCTTGCTCCGTCCTTCCTGTTTTGCAGGGCCCTGCTCACCATTCGCGTCTTGTCCAACAGATCCTCCATCGCTGAAAGGTCCGAGATCTTCGGCCGCGCCTCCAATAATTCCTTCGGAGTTTCCATGCTCATCGTCTCATCTCCTTTTCCATAAAAGACTTTTCCATAAAAGAAAAGAGCTGGTTATTATAGCAGGTATTTCCTGAGGTCGGAACTCTGAATCAGGGGTTCGAGCCTCTCTCTCACGAAGGCCGCATCGACGAGGACCTCTGACCCCTCGAGCTCCGGAGCCTTAAAGCTCACGTCTTCCAAAAGCTGCTCCATAACGGTGTGCAAACGCCTGGCGCCGATGTCTTCCATCTCGGCATTCATCTTGGCTGCGATATTCGCTATCTCCGCTACGGCATCTTCGCTAAAGTTTATAGATACGCCCTCGGTCCCGAGCAGGGCTTTGTACTGGCGCAGAAGGCTGTTTTCAGGTTCTGTTAGGATCCTGCCCAGGTCGCCTTCGTTTAAAGGAGACAGCTCCACTCTGATGGGGAAGCGCCCTTGGAGTTCCGGCACGAGATCGGAGGGTTTGACTCTATGAAAGGCACCGGCTGCGATAAAGAGGATGTAATCCGTCTTAACAGGTCCATACTTCGTCATGACGGTCGAACCCTCTACGATGGGAAGCAGATCGCGCTGAACCCCCTCTCGGCTCACGTCGGGGCCGTGCTGCGCTCCGTCTTGCGAAGCAACCTTGTCCAACTCGTCCAGAAAGACGATTCCCTCCTCCTGCACCTTTGTCAACGCCTCCTGGACGACGCTTTCCATATCTATGAGTTTTTCCGCTTCCTCCGCTTGAAGCAAAACGCGAGCGGAGGACACTGACATCCGCTTGCGTTTCATTCGCTTGGGAAGGAGGTTTCCCAGCATCTCGCTCAAATTTATTCCCATCTCGTCCAAGCCGACCCCTAAGATGGGCACATTCGCCACAGCGCTCTCTGCGACCTCTACCTCTACCTCGCGCGTATCGAGCTTGCCAGCGCGCAACATCTCCCGCAGCCGCTCCCGCGTGCCGCTGTCTTCCCTTTCCTTGGGCGATTCTGCCCTCTCCTGGACTCCGCCCATGAGGACCTTGACGAAATCCTGCATGCTCTCCTGCTTGCGCGGAAGCGGGAGGAGGAGGTCCAAGAGCCTCTCTTCGGCTCGCTCCGCCGCCGCCGATTGAACGGCCTCCATATGGCGAGCCTTTACCATGTGCACGGCCACCTCGACGAGGTCGCGGATCATAGACTCCACGTCGCGTCCGACATATCCCACCTCTGTGAATTTCGTAGCCTCCACCTTCACGAAAGGAGCATTGACCAACGCGGCCAGGCGCCTTGCGATCTCCGTCTTTCCTACGCCGGTGGGACCGATCATCATGATGTTCTTGGGGATCACCTCTTCGGCGACCTTAGGATCGAGCCGTTTTCTCCTGAGCCTATTCCTCAGCGCTACGGCCACAGCACGCTTTGCCTTAACTTGACCCACTATGTATCTATCGAGGTAAGCGACGACCTCGGCCGGCGTCAAATCCTCGTACATGATAGAGGTCACTGATCTATCACCTCCAAGACGATGGCGTCGTTGGTGTAAATGCAGATTTGGGAAGCGATCTCAATGGCTCTGCGGGCGATGCGCTCCGCCTCCCAATCGGATGCCTCGAGCAACGCCCTCGCCGCAGCCAGGGCAAAGCCGGAACCGGAGCCTATAGACGCCACGTCGCCCTCCGGCTCTATGACATCGCCCGAGCCGGACAACAGCAGCGTCTCTTCTCTGTCGGCCACGAGCATGAGCGCCTCGAGCCTCCTCAAAGCTCTGTCGAGCCGCCATTCCTTGACGAGGTCGACGGCGCTTTTGGTGAGGTTGCCCTTGTTCTCTTCCAGGCGGCGTTCAAAGCGTTCGAGCAACGTCATGGCATCCGCCGTGCTGCCGGCAAATCCGGCCAGGACTCTCCCATCATAGAGGCGCCTCACCTTGCGCGCCCCTTCTTTGACGATCTGATCTCCCATCGTCACCTGCCCGTCTCCAGCCATAGCGACACGGCCATTCCTCCGCACCGATACTATAGTCGTGCCCTTAAAATTTACGTTCATCACTCCACCTCCGCGCGCGGATGAGCCGCGACGTAACTCCTTTTCAATTGATCCGTGGTAATCTTCAGATAGCGCTGTGTGGTAACCAAGCTCTCGTGGCCCAGGAGCTCCTGTAAAACGCGCAGATTTGCGCCGTGCTCAAGCATGTGAGTGGCAAAGCTATGGCGCAGGACATGCGGTGTAACACCCGATAGGCCAACGCTTTGAGCCAGCTTCGTCACGACCCTGTGTGCCGTCCTCACCGTCATGCGCCCGCTGCCTTGCCCAGGAAAGAGCGGTCCGGCGCTTGCGCCAATCTCCTCCCTCCAAGCGAGAAGCGCCTGCACGGCATATCGCCCCATGGGAACGAGCCTCTCCTTGTCTCCTTTGCCTCTGACCCTGATCCACCGCTCTTCCAAATCTATATCTTCCCAGTCGAGAGCAATGAGTTCGGCCACGCGCAGGCCAGAGCCGTAGAGCAGCTCCAAGATAACTCTGTCGCGACGAACCGTCTCTCCCCTGGGACCTTCCTCCAGGAGGCGCTTCACGTCATCGTAGGCCAATGCGCGCGGTAAGCGCTGGGGAAGCCTCGGCCCCCTCACGCCGGCGGTCGGGTCTTTCTCGAGGACACCGCTTCTGATAAGGTAGTCGACCCAGCTGCGGACCGAGGAGAGTTTTCTGGCCGCTGAAGCCTGGGCATATCCATAGCTCATCATTTCCCTCAAAAAGGCCCTCACGTGAGATGCCGTTATCTCGAGGGGAGATGATATCCCTTGCGCCGATAAGTAGTCGACGAACTGGTTCAGATCTACGGAGTAGTTAGTAATGGTGTTTTCTGAACGACCGCGGCTATATTTTATATATTCTAAAAAGGCATCTACAAAGGTGCACAATTCCTCCGCCATGAAAGTTAGTTTATCACAACTTCCTCAAATATGATCGAATATTCTGCCATAAATTTTTCCAAAGCCGTCAAAGCGCGCCGTGCTACGGCCTCGCAACGCTTCATGCGGTCGCGAACCTTTGTCCCTAAGGGAGGGAAGATCCCCAAGTTGACGTTCATCGGCTGGAAGTTATCGGCTCTGGCATTTCTAATATAGTGAAGCAACGAGCCTATAGCGGTCTCCTTCGGCCACTGTGGCACGGGGAGGCCCAAGAGGGCAGAATAGGCGCTGATGGCGGCCACGAGCCCCATCGCCGTGCTCTCCGTGTAGCCCTCGACCCCCACGATCTGCCCGGCAAGGTATACATCTTGCCTGGCGCGTAAGCTCAAATTCTCATTGAGGACGAGAGGGGCATTCACATATACATTGCGATGCATGACACCGAAGCGGACGAATTCGGCCTTCTGCAGGCCGGGGATCATCCTGAAGACGCGCTCCTGCTCGCTCCATTTCAAATTCGTCTGGAAGCCGACCAAACTATAAAGCGTCCCTTCTGCGTCCTCACGCCTCAATTGGACGACGGCATAGGGCATCCTCCCGCTCTTGGGGTCAACAAGCCCCACGGGGCGCATAGGCCCGTAGCGCAGGACATCGCGCCCTCTTTCCGCCATCACCTCTATAGGAAGACATCCCTCGAAGTAGCGTTCGTCCCGCTCGAAAGAATGGAGTGGGGCCCGCTCCGCAGAGGATAGCGCCTCCCAAAAGCGTTGATACTCCGCCTCGTCCATCGGGCAGTTGAGATAATCTTCGCCCTCTCCATAACGGTTGCCTTTGAAGACCACGGCGAAATCGACGCTCTCGGCCGTCACAATGGGAGAAACGGCGTCGAAAAAATACAGAAAGTCCCTTCCTACGAGGCGCCGCAAGGCCTCTGACATGGAATCCGACGTAAGCGGCCCTGTGGCTATTATCGCAAGCCCTTCGGGTATGTCTTTTACCTCCTCGCGGACGACCTCAACCAGTGGACAGGAGGCCAACGCTTCGGAGACTGAAATGGCAAAGCGGTTTCTGTCTACCGCCAACGCCTTGCCGGCGGGCACCCGACTCTCATCGGCACAACGCATGATGAGACTTCCAATGCGCCTCAACTCCGCCTTTAGGATGCCGGCTGGGCTCGTCAACAGATCTGCGCCGAGCGAGTTGCTGCAGACGAGCTCGGCCAAGTGTCCAGTCTTGTGAGCCGGCGTGAGGCGATTCGGACGCATCTCATAAAGCCTAACAGGAATGCCCCTGCGGGCCAGTTGGTAAGCAGCCTCAGACCCCGCCAGGCCACCCCCTATGATCGCGATCGGCGCTTTAGGCAATTTCATCAGCCAACCCCTTGTGGCCACAAGAACTGCACGTGGGGGTTTTAGACCTTCCCTTCAAGACCACATATCCGCCGCAGGCCGGACATCGCTCGCCCGTGGGCGGGTCCCAAGACGTGAATTTGCAATCGGGATAGCGTGAGCAGCCGTAAAAGGTGCGCCCTTTTTTGCTCTTCCTGCGCACCACCTTACCGTCACCGCAGACAGGGCAAGATACGCCTATTTCCTGCAAGATCGGCCGAGTATAAGTGCACTTAGGATACGCGGAGCAGGCCACAAACTCCCCATAACGGCCGCGCTTCACCACCAACGGGGCGCCGCACTGCGGGCACGCCTCGCCTACGGCCCGATCGGGCAAAGAGACAGATTCAGCTGCGCGCTTCACTTCCGAGAGGACCTTGGAAAAGCGGTTCCAGAAGTCTTTGATGACTTTAAGCCATTCCACGTTTCCGCCTTCCACCTGATCCAACTGCTCTTCCATCTGGGCGGTGAAGGAGACATCGACCACGTCCGGAAAGTGACGCACTAAAAAGTCGTTCACCACTCTGCCCAATTCTGTTGGGATCAACTTTTTATCATCGCTTTTGGCCACATAATCACGATCGTATAGCGTCTGCACTATGACGGCATAGGTGGAAGGACGACCGATCCCCTTCTCTTCGAGGACTTTCACCAGGCTGGAATCGCTATACCGAGCTGGAGGTTTGGTGAAGCGCTGTTCCTTGTGCACATCTCCTTGTCTCAGGAGTTCACCCTCTTTGGCAGGCGGCACTTCATCTTCCTTGAGGTCGAGCGGCCAGAGTGCACCCCACCCCTCGAAGAGGAGCGTCGCTCCGGACTGCTTCAACGAATAAGGCCCGGCTTCGACGACGATCGAACTACGAGCGATCGAACTCGGCGCCATTTGACTCGCCACGAACCTGCGCCAAATGAGGTCGTAAAGCCTGAACTGGTCTCTGGTAAGGTCTTCTTTGACGGAGCCAGGAGTGAGCGCCACGTCGGTGGGCCTTACGGCCTCGTGCGCATCTTGGGTGCGCCCTTTGGAGACGTAATAATGGGGCTTTTGGGGGAGATATTTGTCGCCAAAGGCAGCGCCTATGTAACTTCGCACGCTCTCTATCGCCTCGGCAGCAACCCTGAGGCTGTCAGTGCGCATATACGTGATGAGGCCAAGGGGGCCCCTGCCCTTTATATCGACGCCCTCGTAAAGGCTCTGGGCCACCCGCATCGTCCTCTGCGGCGAAAACCCCAAGCGCCTCGCCGCCTCTTGCTGCAATGTGCTCGTCTTAAAGGGGGGAAGGGGGCTCCTCTTACCCTCTTTGCTCGTGAAGGAGCGCACGACGAGGGCGAGGCCTTTTAGGCTTTTTTCTATCGCTTCGGCTTCCGATTCGCTTTTTACGACGAGCGCCTTGCCGTCCTTCTTCTCCAGGCGGAGCAGATAAGATCTGCCGTCATCGGATGTAGCCTCTACGTCCAAAAGCCAATACTCCTCCGGGCGGAAAGCCTCTATCTCGGCTTCTCTCTCGCATATGAGGCGCAGGGCGACGGATTGCACGCGTCCCGCCGACAGCCCGGAGCGCACCTTACTCCATAACAAGGGGCTTAGGCTATACCCAACGAGGCGATCCAAAAGCCGCCTGGCCTGTTGGGCATAGACCTTGTCCATGTCTATAGCCTGGGGGTTTTTGACCGCCTCCTTGACCTCTTTCGCCGTGATCTCGTACATGCGTATCCTGCAAGGCGCATCCGAGTCTATGTTCAAAAGTTCGGCGAGGTGCCAGGCGATCGCCTCCCCCTCCCTGTCCGGGTCGGAGGCTATAAGCATCCGATCGGCCTTCGACGAAGCTTCCCTCAGTTCCTTTACGATCTTGCCCTTGCCGCGCACGAGTATGTACTCCGGTTTGAAATCTTCATCTATATCGACGCCCATGCGGCTCTTCGGGAGATCTCTCACGTGCCCCATGCTTGCCTTCACTACATATCGCTGGCCCAGGATCTTTTTTAGCGTGCGAGCCTTGGCCGGCGATTCCACAATCACCAGCGTATTAGATGGCATATACGTTTCACCCCAAGCGTCATCGGATGGCACTCCAGCGGCCGGGGCCCGAAGAAGCGACTAGCCCTTTCGCTGTCAACATGCCTAACGCCAACATTGCGTCGGCGGCGCCCATTTTAGCCTCTGATGCGATATTGTCAACCGTCCGCTCTCCTCTTTCTTTAAGCATCGAGTAGACGAGCTCTTCCTCTGCCGAAAGCTCTTCCATTTGTGGCTCGTCCTCGAGGATGACGTCTCCTCCCAAAAGCGAGCAGAATGCAGGGATGTCGATCAAAGGTTGAGCGCCGTCAAAGATCAGCAAATTGGAGCCGCGGCATACCTCTTCGTCTACCCGCCCTGGGACGGCCCATAAATCCCTGCCTATTTCCATTGCTATTCTTGCTGTTATCATGGCACCGCTTCTTTGTGGTGCTTCAACTACCACCACGCTCCTCGAAATACCGGCGATGATGCGATTGCGCTTGGGGAAACGCCACGGCCTCGCTTGAGACGAAAGCGGATATTCGCTGACCAATAAACCGGATTCCCTTAAGCGCTCGAAGAGGCGCCTGTTCGAACTCGGATAGATACAATCCACCCCTGTGCCGAGCACGGCTATGCTGCTTCCGCCGGCCTCCAAAGCCGCCTCTTGAACCGCACAATCTATGCCGTAGGCGCCGCCGCTCACCACGACGAAGCCTGCGGCGGCGAGCTCTCTGCCCAGCTCCTTAGCGACGCGGAGGCCATAGGTTGACGGCCTTCTGGTTCCCACGACTGCAACACCGCCATCGTCCAAGGGGGATGTCCCCCAGAGGTAGAGCAAAAGGGGCGGCGACGACAGATCCAAAAGCCCCTTCGGGTAGCGCCCATCCCCGAAGCAGACAACGTCGACTTTAAGTTTTAGGCACTTCTCCCATTCGCGCTCAGCCCATCCGCCGCACTGCAGATTCGACCACGCACTCATCGACGATTCACCGGCGCCGAGCACACCAAGCAGCGTAGGCGCCTCCAATATATCCTCGGGCTTTATGCCCCTCTGCGCGAGGGCCTCTATCGCGCGCCCATCGAAGCACTGGCACGCGTTGAGGAGCAAAAAGGCCTTAAGACGGGCGTCCATATATGTTGACTCCCTCTCTGTAGGCGAGGGCCTCAGCGACGTGGGATGCGCCTACACATTCTTCCCCCGCCAGATCCGCCACGCTCCTCGCTACCCTCAAGATCCTCGTAAAACCCCTGCCCGAGAGGCGAGAGCGCCCCATCGCCGACCTCAGAAAAGCCCTCGCCTCTTTTTTTATGTGCGCCTCTTTGCGGAGGAGCGCTTCCGGCACCTCGGCATTGGATCGTATGTCCCACGCCTTCCATCTCTCTATTTGTATCTCACGCGCCCTTTCGACGCGCTTCCTCACAGAAGCGCTGTCCTCTGCCGACGGCTCAACGGCCATCAGCTCATCGGGCGAGAGCCGAGGGACGCTGATCTGCATATCTATGCGATCTAATATTGGGCCAGAAAGCTTCCTTTGGTATCGCTCGAGTTCGCCCGGTGAACATCGACAAGGGAACTCGGGGTCTCCGAAGTTGCCACAGGGGCATGGGTTGCAAGCCAGGGCCAGTAGCACCTGAGCCGGATATGTGACGCTCCCGGAAGAGCGGCTCACCACGATCTTTCCGTCTTCGAGGGGTTGGCGCATGGCTTCTATGAGATCGCGTCTGAACTCCGTAAATTCGTCCAAAAAGAGAACGCCTCTGTGGGCCAAACTGATCTCGCCTGGCTGCAGGGCATTCCCTCCTCCGCACACGGCTACGGTGCTGGCTGTGTGGTGGACGGATCGAAAGGGACGGGCCCTGCCTCCGTCGAAGGAAAGTCCCCTTGCGCTGTATATCAGGAGTACCTCGAGCAGCTCTTCATCGGAGAGGGGCGGAAGGATGCCCTTCAGGGCGCGGGCCAGCATGGTCTTCCCCGAGCCGGGAGGACCGACCATGAGCAGGTTGTGATGTCCTGCAGCGGCGATCTCCATGGCCCTCTTGGCTCCGGCTTGCCCTTTTATATCGGCTAAGTCCACATCCACCTCGATCTCCTGCAGCGCCGGCATGCGGTGTTCGATCGGCCGCAGCGCCGCCTCTCCTCTCAAAGCTTCGATCAACTCCGCTATGTGGGAGATTGCATAGGCTTCGACCCCCTTGACCAGGGAGACCTCGTGGGCGTTCTCCCGAGGGATGTAGAGCGGAAGCGAAAGTTTGCGCGCCAACAGAGCAGCCGGCACGGCACCTTTTGCCCTACGCAGGCGTCCGTCAAGGGCAAGCTCTCCGACGAAAACGGCAGGTCGACCGGAAACAGGGACGGATCCAACCTGCTTGGCCATCTCGATTGCGATGGGCAGATCCAACAGGGCCCCCTCCTTGGGAAGGTCGGCAGGAGCGAGGTTCACCGCTATCCTCCCCCTTAGCGATATGCCGATAGAGCGCAGGGCAGCCCGAACCCGCTCTTTTGCCTCCCTGACTGCCGCGTCTGGCAGACCCACAATAGAGATGGCAAATAGCCCGCCAGTGACTTCGACTTCGACCTCCACGGCTACAGCCTCAATGCCCCGAAGCGTTATCCCTAAGGCTTTGCTCAAACGTCACACCCTCCCGGCAGTTACGTCCTTGACGTGTTCTATATCCCACCTATCATTCATATCCACAGTGACCCCGAATACATCGATGCGCCACGGCTTTCCCCACCCCAAAAGGGATGCATAGGTCGAACCGGCTCGCACCAAGCTTTTGAGCTTTCGCGGCCCCACCGAAAGCACAGGAGGCAAAAGCTTTCCGACGCGGCGCACCCTCACTTCAACCATGACGAGCTCATCGCCGTCCAGGGCCACGATATCCAACTCTCCGCCTCCGATCCTTACGTTGCGGTCCAAAATGCGCCACCCCATGCGCTCGAGCGCGCTTTTTACAAGATCCTCTCCCCACTGGCCGAGTTCGCGGCTATCCATTGCTCTTTTTCCCCTCTCTATCTAACCTGTAAAGGAAGGCGAGCACGCGAGCCACAGCCTCGTAGAGCTCAACCGGAATTTCTTCCCCCAGCTCTACAAACAGAAGAGCGGAGGCGAGCGCAGGGTCCTCGACGATCGGGACGCCGCTTTCCTTCGCTATCTCGATTATCTGTTTCGCCATTACGCCTTGCCCCGAAGCGACCACGCGCGGTGCTTCGTCTTTTTTAGCCTCATAGCGCAACGCTGCAGCCTTCTTGGGCAACTCGTCTTCTGCCATCACGCCGTCACATCCAATCGCCCTACCGTCACATCGCCATGACGAGAAAGGCCCACAGATACGCTAAGGTGGCGCAAAGATAGCGACACTGCGGACAGAGAACGCCTGAGTTCTTCCAGGCGCTCTTCGATGAGCGATTTCGACGGCTCGTCGCGCGCCCTCAGCGCTATAACCAAAGACGAGCCATTGCTGAATGCGTCACCGCGGACTTCACCTATCCGCCTCCCCTCAAAAGCAAAGGATGCGCGGTAGACCTTCTGCCCGCGGCGTTCCAAGACTTGGAGGTTCACGCAGGCCCAAAGCGGCTCATCCTCACCCAAAAGCGGCCATACCAAAGGGAAAAGCGCTTCTGACTTTGCGCCTCCTTCAAGCGGATGCAGCAAGGCCTTATGGGCCACCACAAGGTCGCGCAGTTCGCTCCTGTCGCGGCCTGCCAATTCGAGCGCCTCGCGAAGGGGCGCACCGTCTTCCATATAGCGCTTCAAGCTCGCCCTGAGCTCGCCCCAAAGGGAGACCACGGCTTGAGGGCTAAGCGACAGGTACCAAGCCAAGGGCAGAGCCAATTCCCCTTTTAGGGGAAGGCCTCTCGCCAATAACTCCGTCAGTGCCTCTATGAGGGTGAGGTTGGACCCCATCTGCTGCCATGCGCCTTTCAGGAAAGAAATCGCTTCGCCGTTCGCCATCAAGCCACGAGAAAGGAGCGCCGCAGCAAAGGGGCGATCTTCAGGGGCAAATTGCTCGATTGCGGGAAGGGTCAAACTTTTTACGTGGAGAAGGGGAGGGTCGCTCTTCGCATCCCACCTGGCGATGAAGCGCTGCCCGACGAAGAGAGGGATAGTGGAGCGGGCCCACAAAAGCTTTCCCTGAAGCCTCACCCAATATCCCCCGCCTTGAGCGCTCGCAACCGTGCCCTCGATCAATGCCCCGTCGCGAATGAGCGGAACGTCGCCCTTGACGCCTGGGATTTTCGCGCTATCGGATGCCCCTCCAACGCTGTTAGGCCCGGACGGCATCATGGGCGCCTCCAAGTGAAGCTCTTGCGGTGCAACGGGCTAGGTCCGAACTCGCCCAGGGCCTTTACGTGCGCCGCCGTCGGGTAACCTTTGTGGCGAGCGAACCCATATTGCGGATACAGGTTGTCGAGGGCCACCATAACCCTATCTCTCAACACCTTAGCCACCACCGATGCTGCCGCCACGACCGGAAACGAGGCATCGGCTTTCGCAACGGCTTTTTGCCTGTACGGAAGGTCCGGTATGGTATTAGTGCCGTCCACAATGACCAGGTCAGGCTCGAAAGGCAGCGCAAGCACCGCTTTTCTCATCGCCCAAAGGGACGCCCTCAAGATGTTCATCCGGTCGATGACGCGCGGCGAAGCGGCCTGTGCCTTCCAACATATAAAACCATTTGCACAGAAGGAACAAAACAGGCGCTCCCTCTCCTTCGGCGAAAGCGCCTTCGAATCCCTGAAGCCGAGCTCCCAGAGCTCTCCGTCCGACCCGAATGGAACGGAAACCGCAGCCGCCACGACAGGACCTGCCAACGGACCTCTCCCAGCTTCATCTACGCCGACCAGATACTTCATCCTTCGACTCTTCCGGCATTTCCAAGGTGAACCGGCCCAGATCGCCGCCAGAGAACGCCTTGAGGAGCGACATCCCGGCCCTCTCCAAGTCGACCTCTCCGCCGGGGCCGAGGCAACCGAGACGCCGACCCATGGCTTCAAGCGCCTCTTGCTCGCCGTTCGCCACATCTACACCCCATTTCTTCCGAATAGCGCCGATCAAATTTTTCTCCTTTAAAAAGCGAAGCAGCGACAGGGCAAGCACTTCGTACCCTCCGATCACCTCGACCTTCGAGCACCCGAGCCACGCCAAGAGCTGGTGAGTGAAAGGATCTGAAGAGGGATCCAAGATGCCGGGCGAATCCAGGACGAGGAAGCCTTCACCCCTGTACCACGAAACCCTCCTGGTCACGCCGGGAAGAAGTCCTACTTCTGCCTTTTTTCTCCTCACGAGCGCGTTTAAGAGCGTGGATTTTCCTACATTCGGTATGCCGATTACGGCGAGGCGAAGCTCTCTGAAAGACGGCTTATGCCGCAACAGACTCGCCCTCAAGGAAGCGATGTTGCCGCGCAGGTTCAGGGCCACTGCCGATACTCCGAGTCGCTTGAAGTGCGCAAGCCACAGATCGGTGCACTTGGGGTCCGCTAAGTCTTTGTGGCTCAACACGATCAACCTCGTGCGCTTACCCGTTAAATCCTCGGCAAAGGGAGCGGCGGTGGAAAGGGGAGCCCTCGCGTCACGCACCTCTATTACGAGATCGACCAGCGGGACGATTTCCTCGAGCTCTCGCCTCCCCTTGGCCATATGGCCCGGAAACCACACCGTCCTCCCCACGTCAATCTACAGCTCCTATCCGGCTCGGCGGCCAGTATCTAAACAAGACAGGGCCTCTCAGAAAACCCTTCGGGACAAAACCCCAAAAGCGGCTGTCCTGAGAATTAGGGCGATTATCGCCCATCATAAAATACTCTCCGGGCGGCACCTTGACGGGACTCATGTTATAGAAATCGCGATTCTGCACATACGGTTCGACGATCGGCTCTTCGTTTATATAAACTTGCCCGTCTCTGATCTCCACCGTCTCCCCTGGTAGCCCGATTACGCGCTTGACGAAGTCCCTCCTCGGATCCACGGGATACCTGAAAACCACAATCTGACCCCGCTTGGGATCAGTGAAGTGATACCAAAACTTTGCAACCAGGACGCGATCTCCCGGAAGCAGCGTCGGGATCATAGAGCCGCTGGGTATCCAAAAGGCTTGGACCACAAAAGCCCTCAATATCAACGCAAGGACCAGTGCCCAAACCACGGTCTCAAGCGTCTCGCGCCACCACGGCTTCGCTGCCATCGCTGCGACCTCCTCAAAGACTCAAGCTTCCGCTTAAGCTCAAATCGTAGATGTTTATAGTCTTTTTATAGCCCTTCGGCGGAGAAGTTGCAAGGAGACCCTATACGAGTCGTTTCTTTGTACCTTAACTACAACACACCGCCAAAAACCGCGACGGCGTGCGTTTGCAATTACGAATTGTCCCTCAGCGTGATGAGGCACTTACCGGAAATGACCAGATATTTGAGAGCCCTTGCCTTGTTCTGCCCGTCTGCCGTGATTTTCAACGTCACAGCCGGCGTCAACGTATGCCATACAGGGGAATAACTCGACTTATACGAACCTCCGTCTGCTTTGAAATAACATCTGCCGCCGCTTTCAAACGTCTCGTCCTCGTTCGTGTCGAACCAGTGAACAGTGATCCAATTCGAAGGTATTGTGGAATACTTCAGCTCGAAAAATCTTCCCTCCTTCACAGCCACATAAAAAACACGCTCTAACCAGCGCTTAGCTCTTTCGGCCTCGGCAATGGCCACTGCATCCTTAGACGGCCTAAAAGATAAAGTCAGGGTTGCCGCCAAAATGCCTACCACCGCAAAGACGACCAACAACTCGACCAACGTAAACCCGGAATGTCGGCCACAGCGCCCAACCGAGAGGGGCGATTTACGTCCGATGTCCCAAAAGATCGGCAACACCACCTTTAAGTCGGCCATCCTCGCAAAGCTCTAAGAGCATGCCGTAAAACGGTTGCGGCTCCCTTATCAGCCGCCCGCGGCTATCGCAGAAACCATGGCGCGTATAGCCGTGAACCAGGAGACGTTCTTCGGGAATCTTTAATATGCTATAAGAAAATGACATAGAATAGGGGGTTAGAGCGCTTACGCTCGTGCGCACCAAAAGCTCATCGTCATATCGAGCGGAATGCTTGTAGCGACAGCGGACCTCCACAACGGGCATGTATACACCCGTCGCTTCCCACTTCGAATAGGGGATACCCATAGCCCTACAGTAGTCAGTGCGCCCGACTTCGAAGTAAGTAAGATAGTTGGCGTAATAGACCACCCCCATGTTGTCGGTCTCGCCATATCGCACTCTCAGGCGCGATTCCACCACGGGAGCCATGGAATCCCTCCTCACAATACCAAGTTGGACATCTGAAACGCTTACTTACATGGAAACGTCGGCGAGCTTTCGCACCGGATCGCCTTTGCGCACGGTACCGCTCTTTATGACGGAGCAAAATGTGCCCTTCTTTGGCATTATACACTCTCCGGCGAGCCTGTAAATTTCGCACTCACCATGGCAGTTCTTGCCTATCTGAGTAACCTCTAAGATCGCGTCCCCTACCGCCAAGCGATCTCCCACCGCCAAACAACTCACATCGAAACCTTTTAACGTGAGGTTTTCGGCAAAGGCACCGGGGCCCACATTGGGAATCCTATCGCGCATTCCCTCTATGTCTTCAAGGGACAAAAGGCTGACCTGTCTGTGCATAAAACCGGCATGGGCATCACCGCGAAGGCCGAGGCCTTCCAAAAGCAATGCCTCACCGACGTCCTGTTTTTTTGTGCCTTTTTCCTTAGAGATACAAACAGCCCAGACTACCCCTGTGCTCATACCGTCACTTCGCTCTCTTTTTTGTTATCGACGCCGGCTCTATCAGCTTTCGACTTCGATAGGTAATCCTCTATGGCCGCCTTTATTCCCTCTTCGGCGAGCAAGGAACAATGGAGCTTATGAGGAGGGAGCCCTCCGAGCGCTTGAGCCACATCCTTATTGCTGACCTTAAGGGCCTCCTCGAGCGTCTTGCCCTTGACCATCTCCGTAACCATGGAGCTCGTGGCGATCGCCGCGGCGCAACCGAAGGTCTCGAATTTAACGTCCACAATACGGCCGTTTTCTACCTTCAAATATATCTTCATGACGTCGCCGCAGACCGGATTGCCTACCGTGCCTACACCATCGGCGTCCTCTATGCGCCCGACGTTCTTCGGATTCATAAAAAGCTCTACCACTTTCTCGCTATACATGCCTCGCTACCTCCTTTTTGCCATAAGGAGACATCGCCCTCAGCGACTCTACCACTTTTGGAAGATTTTCCAAGACATAGTCTATATCCTCATCGCTCGTATCTTTCCCGAGGGAAAGCCTGAGAGAGCCATGGGCAACTTCATGAGGCAACCCTATGGCCAAGAGCACGTGACTCGGTTCTAAGCTGCCCGACGTGCACGCCGAGCCGCTGCTCGCGCCTATCCCGAGGGCGTCAAGCCGCAATAGGAGAGATTCTCCTTCGATGTATCGGAAACAGAAACTGGCGTGAAAGGGAAGCCGCTTGGTGCGGTGCCCTGTCAAAAGCACGTCGTCTATGCGCTCGAGGACCCCATCTATCAGACGATCGCGCAGGCGCCTCTCGTTGTCGACTTCGCCCTTCTGCAATCTCTCCATCGCAAGGGCAGCTGCCTCACCAAACCCAACCATGCCAGCGGTATTTTCTGTTCCGGAGCGAAGCCCCCGCTCCTGGCCGCCGCCGTGGATCAAGGGTTCGATCTTTACCCCTTTTCTCACATATAAAGCCCCCACACCCTTGGGCCCGTACATCTTGTGAGCCGCCATTGTCATCAAGTCGATGGGCAAAGTTTTCGTATCTATGGGGATATGCCCTGCCGCCTGCACGGCGTCGGTGTGAAAGAGCACGCCGCGTGCGCGGCAAAGGGCGCCTATTTCATCTATTGGCTGGACCGTCCCGATCTCGTTATTGGCGAAGTGGATCGTGACCAGAACCGTATCGGGGCGAATAGCGCGCTCGAGTTCGTCAATCTTGACGAAACCTTCGCCGTCGACGGGCAGAACAGTGGCCTCGAAGCCCTCCTTGCCGAGCCACTCGCACGTATGGAGGACGGCGTGATGCTCCGTAGCCGACGTTATGACGTGACGCCCCTTCCCTTTTAACGCGAAGGCGGCACCTTTTATAGCGAGGTTATCGGCCTCGCTCCCGCCCCCGGTGAAGATTATCTCTGCGGGGTCGGCATTTATGAGCCCAGCCACTTTATCGCGCGCTTCATCTACAGCCTGGCGCGCCTTCCTACCCCACGCGTGAAGGCTGTTCGGATTGCCGAAGTCTTGAGAAAAATAGGGGATCATCGCTTCCAGAACACGGCAATCTACTGGCGTGGTAGCTGAATGATCGAGATACACTGAACGGTTCATTGTTCGTACCGCCTCTCTTTTTTAGGCATTCCTAAACTATGCCTACTCTAACTCCTAAATTGCTCCTTGTCAAGAGCGGCGGCAAGAGGTTGCGACGCAACCCTTCACGGCCCTCATCCATAGCCGCGACCCTCATCCGGCAATACCTTTACTACAGCAGGATAGGACTTCAACCGCAGATAAAGGTTGATTTCGCCCACCTCGTCCGGACTTAAAGTCGCGGGTCGCGACAAAGTCCAACCGTCTGCCACGAGGTTTCCCGAGGCGTCGTAGAGCTCCACGACCACTGCAGCCCCTTTGACGTTCGCAGAAGAGACATTAAGCAACGTGGCCGTCAGAGAAAAGAGTCCTTCTTCGGCATCGTAATGCCACGAAAGCTCGGGTATCGCGAGGTTAGAAGTCGCTTTCTCCTCGCAAGAATCTTGAGCGGAAGCCAACCCTGCGCCCCAGAGCAACAAAAACATCAAAAGCATACCGCGTGCTGCGCGCGCCATGCCAAATCGCCCCTTTCGTTATCTTATTAAGTCAAGGTCGCTATAGCACATAAGGACAAACTCGCCTCACGCAAAATGCAAAAGACAACTAAACGTTTACCTTCAACCCCTGCCATTTTCCCCATCGTTATCTTATAATATGACAAAGGGAGGGCTGGCCGAGCGGTCGAAGGCGGGTGACTTGAAATCACTTGTGGCTTTAACGCCACCGGGGGTTCGAATCCCTCGCCCTCCGCCAATTTCAAAGCGCGTTCTTGGAGCGCAGGTCCTCTTCCCACGTGATGAGTGAATGGTAGAATTCGTTATCTCCGTCGTCGAGGCCCCGCGTTATCTCCGTCACATGGGAGTAAACGGCGCCCACCTGTTCAACCACGTAATCCACAGCCACTTCGGGAAGGCTCTCTTCGCCGCAAGTGTAGATATCGAGCGCCATATAGCCGAACTCGGGCCATGTATGCACAGACAGGTGGGATTCGCTTATTACCACTACGCCGCTCACGCCGTTTGGAGGAAAACGATAGAAAGAGACAGCCCATACCTGTGTCTTGGCGCGCCTGGCGGCTTCAACGAGCACTTCTTGCATGCGATCAACTTCGCCTATAATCTCTTTGCAGCCAGAAGCTTCTACTATGAAATGACGACCCCGAGGGCTCATTTCCCACCCCCCCTTTTTCGCTAAGGTTTCCTGAATAATAGTAACACGATCAGACCTAAAGCAACCGTTCGGCTCTCATGATCAAAGCAAAGAAAAATGGGAGGCTCTTAACCTCCCAGAATTCACTGGTGGAGCTGGGGGGAATTGAACCCCCGACCTCTTCCATGCCAAGGAAGCGCGCTCCCTCTGCGCCACAGCCCCGCTACTTAGCGAGGATCATTATATGTAGAATATTGATGCCTGTCAACAAACCGGTTTTCCTCAAAAATAATGTCTTCGAAATCTCATTGTTTCCCCACAATTGACGAAAAGGGCAACCACTCCGACAATCCCTTTTGGACAAGACTTTCATCAAGGGGGGTTTTGGAATGG
>NZ_JADEVE010000156.1 GCF_016125955.1 Acetomicrobium sp. S15 = DSM 107314
CCCCCCCCCTGACACGGACGGCGGAGAGACTTCTCCACGTCGGCGGTCTTTTATGGGGAAGATGAAGAGAGCCGAGAGGGCAAACTTAATCGATGCGAATGCGGCGAGGCAAATGCGATGTCTCATCGAAAAATGGACCAAGCTTCCCCTTTTGAGGGATGGCCGAAAATGCCTTATCCATGGCGACGCTACGCAGTCTAACTTTCTATTCAAGAGAACCAGTGTGGCGGTTATAGACCTCGAAAATATCGCTTGGGGCGATCGTTCTTACGACTTGGGTATGGTAGCCGGCGAGCTAAAGCACCAGTGCATGATGCACTCTGGGAACAGGTTTG
>NZ_JADEVE010000157.1 GCF_016125955.1 Acetomicrobium sp. S15 = DSM 107314
GGGGCAACCGCCTCCCCCCACGGCACATCTACCGAGACAATTTGACAGTCCATCCTGCTCGCCATCTCCCTGAAACGGAGACCGAACTGACCGCAAGATACCGAGATTACAACATCGTCCGGCCTCAATAGGTTTTCCACGTCAGCTTTCCGAAGCTCGAGAACCAGGAGAGTTCGATCCGCATCTGTATTGGAGGGCCAGGGGCGTAAGCGGCGAGGTTGTCGTGGCTGAGCTCAAACGCTCCGGCGGCGATGGTTCCAATGTTATCCCTCGGCATTCCAGGTTCAGGTTCTACAGCTATTATGTTAGGAGTGCTGATAATTCATGGACTCAGGCCTGGACCGATGCTTTTTGTTACAAATCCAGATGTTCCATACTCGATTTTTG
>NZ_JADEVE010000158.1 GCF_016125955.1 Acetomicrobium sp. S15 = DSM 107314
CTCCAGGCCGCTTATCTCAAAGCCCACGTCGTAACGGTCGGGATAGCCCCCGGAGGCCATCACCACTCCAACGGCGCAGTCCTTTGCCTTGATGGCGTTTAACGACTCGGATTTTGCCCCCGATAGCATGACCTCACCCCAATCGACGTCGCAGATCGGCAAGACCACCTGCGCCTCCGGGTCGCCGAACCGCGCGTTGTATTCCGTAAAACCCTCACGAGCTTTTACGTATTTAACGACAAATAAGGAGCGCCTAAATACTCGGCTCTTTGCCTCTTTTTCACTTACTCCGTAATATACTTTACCGAGCGTTTTTTCAGCAGCCCTCACAGCTTCGACC
>NZ_JADEVE010000159.1 GCF_016125955.1 Acetomicrobium sp. S15 = DSM 107314
GGTCGAACTGGTTTGAGAGAACATGCCGCAAAGGGCGCGGGTTTGACCCTGTGAGTATCATAATAGTAGACCCCGACAAACCTCATTTTATGCCTGGTTCTGCTTGGATATTGGCAAGGGTTGTAGCCGACAGGTGCACCAGAAGGCTTCACGATGACCGTGAGAGAGGTGCGCATATCCGCCGGTGCCGGTTTCATCGTGCCCATAACGGGAAAGATCATGACCATGCCGGGGTTGCCCAAGGTCCCTGCCGCTGAGGGCGTTGACGTGGCTGCCATTGTGGAGTTTGCGCCCAAGGTAGGAGGATATTGGGTGCACGCCGCCAAGGTGCGCCGTTTGGGCGTGCCCATATATTTGCGCCATACGGTGAAGCGAGCGATCGGGGAGAACGCTGTAGCAAACCTGAAGCTCCCATTTGAGCAGGCTACACAGATATTCCTCCTGCCTCACCCTCCAGCATATGAGTGGATAAGGAAGTGGAACAGCGCAGGATATGAAGGAATAG
>NZ_JADEVE010000160.1 GCF_016125955.1 Acetomicrobium sp. S15 = DSM 107314
GGATCAGATCCGGCTTCATCTTTTCCGCCAAATGGGCAAGCCTGCTGATGACGGGCGTTGGGGTTGCGCTTTTCGCTGCGCCATGGGCCTTTTTAGCGATATTCAAACCGGAAGATACATGATGAATGACAAAAACATTGAGTTTACGGGCCCTGCCAAAATATATATATCTTCAGTCCATGAAAACCTTTTAGAATCGATGGTAAAACATCTCCTCGTGGACGGGCAAATGCAATTAGAAGGTAACCTATGTGAACTTATACGAATAGAAGACCTCGCGAACCCTCAGGTTCTGAGAGAAAAGCTACAGCTCAACTTAGAGATTAAAAATCTCGTACTATCCAAGGTCTATGGGGAGACTCCGGTTTCGTTCGACG
>NZ_JADEVE010000161.1 GCF_016125955.1 Acetomicrobium sp. S15 = DSM 107314
GGTCGAACACCCAGAGGGATGCGCAGGTTTAAAAGGATCGAGGCCTCCCTTTCTCCCTCGTCGCGCCCGCCCATGGCGGCGACGGCACCGCTATGCCGCTCTATGATCGGCTTTTGACACTGATACGCGCGAGTACTTGCGGAAACGGCTTGAGGAGGTTGTGCCGACCATCTCTAAGGCCTTTCGCGTAATGGGCACCATGGAGTATATGCCCTATTGCCCTCCCACTATTAACGATGAAGCCTTGCAAACTCCTTTATCGCTGAGGAAAGCCGTTCGATGCCTTCGCCCGTCAAGGCGCTCGTCTCAAAGAACGATATGTTCATCCTTTTCATTTCTGCCTGTACTTTAAG
>NZ_JADEVE010000162.1 GCF_016125955.1 Acetomicrobium sp. S15 = DSM 107314
CATTTTCTTCGACGTTTCTGGCCTTTCAATGGGCATAGCAGAGGTAAGCGACTGTGCTTTGCGCGTGTTGGCCACAGTTGTCAGTGTGCCTCTGCCTGGCTATGCGACTATAGATGCTCCAAGCATCGTGATCCATACAAACAAGTTGACCAAGAGCTCCTCTGAGAAGGAGAAAGAAAAGGTTGTAAGGTATCTTACGATCACGTTAATAAAAGCTAAAAAGAGGCAACCATCTTATCAATTGTTACGAAGCGATAACCCTTGGAGCGGAGCGTCTCGATGATCACGGGCAAGGCTTCGATCGTGTTGTCCACCCCTTCGTGAAGTA
>NZ_JADEVE010000163.1 GCF_016125955.1 Acetomicrobium sp. S15 = DSM 107314
GATAAACTACCTAGAAAATTAAAGCGCATTAATTTAATTTTTATTAGATTAATAATGATATTCTTCTCGTATTATATGATAAAATCCAGCGTTGAGATTACGCATTTGGTCGTAACGGGTTTCAATGACTGCGAGGAACATTTTGGCGAGCTGGTGGATTGGATCGCGTTGCTTTCGCCGGATATCCGATAACGCCTGCGACGGAGATAGCCGAAATCATGGCTGAGAAGTTGCCCAAGGTTGGAGTCACCTTCGTCCAAATGGAGGACGAGCTTGGCAGCATGGCTGCCATAGTTGGCGCTTCTATAGGGGGCGTAAAATC
>NZ_JADEVE010000164.1 GCF_016125955.1 Acetomicrobium sp. S15 = DSM 107314
TATTTCCTTCTTGACGGTTCGTTTCTTCTCTGAAGCGGATTTTATCCTCGTGGAGGGGGGGAAGGAGCTCTCTTTGCCTAAAATTTGGGTGGGACCTCCCGGTTCTTCACCGCCTGGGCGAACTCCGTGTAGTAATTCCGCCCCGGTTTTGCGCCGTCGCATCCTCCTATGAGGAAGAAATGGCGGATTTCGCCTGATTTCACCAACTCTATCACCTTGTCCGCGGCGGATAGCACCGCGTTTCTGGCAAAACCTATAGTGATGTAATGTTCAGGCGCATCTTCGGCAAAACCCTCTGCCTTCAACGCC
>NZ_JADEVE010000165.1 GCF_016125955.1 Acetomicrobium sp. S15 = DSM 107314
AATTTCCCATCCTCCTAACGCCCATGTAATCCCCTGGCTGCTACGAAAGCTATCCCGTGCTTGGTCAGGCTTTCAGCGGTGCGGTTTAAGGCTATGTGCTTGAGCATATAATTCTTCTCGAGGCTTTCCCAATGACCGGAGGCTATGACCTCCTCCTTGGCGCGGAAGTAATCGAGTATATCGGAGGGGTGATCCAGAGAAGATTCGTCCTCGAAGTCGCCTCCCTCATGTTTGGCCGATATGTTGGGCACCGTCACGGCTACTTCTACCAATTCGTCCCTGCGGCAGTATGGTTGGCGCACGATGCTTTTGGCTGTTTCGGTTTTGTGGTTTTCTATGCGCACCTGGTCTTCAAATCCGAGGTCGAGCCTGATCTGCGCCGCGGTCTTTATCGTGTCGGCGTTGACGGAG
>NZ_JADEVE010000166.1 GCF_016125955.1 Acetomicrobium sp. S15 = DSM 107314
GATTTCACCATGTCCCAAGCGACGAGAAATAAACTTCAATGGAGTGCCAATCTTGGCCTTAAAGAAGACTACAAAGGGGAAATTCCTAACGATTTTCGCGAAGTTTTGGCTAAATTAGCACAAAAATCACCGAATCTGACACTTGGCGCAAACTGAACATTCTCCAATATTTGGCAGCAAGAACCATTCATTTCCTCATCCCTCGTTTCTCGTTTTTGGTGATCATTCCTTTTTCTTGAAGCTTCTGCCTAAAGCGTGTGAAGGTAGTATCGTCAGGGACTGGATCTACAATGGATAAACCCAAGAAGCTTTGAAATGAGAGCCTGTCTGCTATGGCCTCTGCTAAGCCTCTGTCGGAGAGGT
>NZ_JADEVE010000167.1 GCF_016125955.1 Acetomicrobium sp. S15 = DSM 107314
AGGGCGAGAGAGGCTAACGTGCCGATGGATAATATAGAACGCGCCATCAAGCGCGGCACCGGCGAGTTGGAAGGAGTTCAGTATGAGGAGGTCTTCTACGAAGGTTACGGCCCTTGTGGAGTAGCCATTTTAGTGGAGGCATCCCTGTTGGTGGCCTTGTCGGTAGTACTGTTTATGGCCTCGAATTACTTACCCCTGCTTGGGATGGTCGTGTCGCTCTTTTGTCCCGTGCCTCTTGTCCTAAATGCGCGTAGAGGCGCATGCAGGGGGTGAGCGCGGCTGCCGTAACGCCTGTGTCGTATCCCCACGCGGTGGCGAGCAAAAAGTCCGTATACCGCCGTGTGGGGGCACTCGGCTTCACCTCGTTTAAA
>NZ_JADEVE010000168.1 GCF_016125955.1 Acetomicrobium sp. S15 = DSM 107314
CGTAGATATCGGGAGGAACGCCGGTGGCGAAGGCGGCTTCCTGGCCCGCAACTGACGCTCATGTGCGAAAGCCAGGGGAGCGAACCGGATTAGATACCCGGGTAGTCCTGGCCGTAAACGATGGACGCTAGGTGTGGGCGATGAGAAAGGCGTTTTTGGCCATGCTCTGTGCGGTGCTCGTGTTTGTACCCGTAACTGCTTCAGGCGAGTGGAAGCCGGACAAGCCCATCACGTGCATCGTCCCGTGGGCTGCAGGTGGCTCCACGGAC
>NZ_JADEVE010000169.1 GCF_016125955.1 Acetomicrobium sp. S15 = DSM 107314
CGTCAGACTACCGGAACCGGTGCCGCACTCCACGACAGTAGCCCCAGGGAAAATGTCCAAATAGAGGAGGATGAAGCCCGTTTCTTTGGGGAATACTATCTGAGTCTTGCGCTTGAGCGATGCTCGTATCGCCTTGCGCAAAATGATGGTTGCCTTTATCGACGAACTTAAAGACAAGATTACGAAGCCTTAGCCAAAATGCCCGAACACTACAGATCGCTCAGTCGAATACTTGCTAAAGAAAACGCAGCCAAATCGATCCAGCTTCTCACTCGCCTCGCAAAAGGCGTGATGCCATGTTGCGGGAAGAAATTAAAAGGGTATAGGAGGAATTCCTGAGTCTACGGAGCTAGGAAAGTATGGCGGACCTCTCAATCGAGAGGGCATTCAGCTTCGATCCTAAAGAGCTCGAAGCGCTCATAACTCCTAAGACAAAGATGATAATCATAAATACGCCGCAAAATCCGACGGGAGGCGTGCTGCCGTCCTCGGACCTCGATCTTATTGCGGAACTTGCCGTAAAGCAC
>NZ_JADEVE010000170.1 GCF_016125955.1 Acetomicrobium sp. S15 = DSM 107314
ATTCAAACTTGGGGGACAATGATCTTAGAACTTTTTCAACCACAATAGCCTCTTTTATTTCTTCACCCAAGTTTTTCATGCAATTAACAATCTCATCTACCCGAAGGAAATAGTTAGCCACACTTTCATCATTATACATTCTGAGATTCTCATACTGAATCCTGAGGGTTTGAAGTTTAGCACGCTTTACCTGTTCATCTCCTTCGTAGCTCAAGACAATCTTGTCCCATATTTCTTTTGCGGATTTATATTGCATAACCTTCACGAATTTTGTTTGAGATAAGCATCCCAGCAGAGTATTGACT
>NZ_JADEVE010000171.1 GCF_016125955.1 Acetomicrobium sp. S15 = DSM 107314
TCCGCCAAGCTGGATCACGGCGCAGCGAAGCCGGCCAGACTTATTTAGAGATACTTGCCTTCTATTCGTCAAGTTCATATTTTCGGCGCTCATCGGGATCCTCAAAATAGACTTTCTTAGGGTCAAAAGCTTCCGGATCAAACTCTCCGCCGACCCATTCCAGTAGTTCTTCGTGATTTTCATGTTCGGGGTCTCTTATGGCCTCCAGAAATTCTTTGTATCCCCAGATGCCACCACAATCTTCGGGTGGACACGCCCTTTTTCCGGCGATGCATATCGGGTATTCGATGTTTTCGTCTCGAGGGAGTATCTTTTCCAATTCTATCCTGTGTTCCCAGCCGTCTCCAAAGTCGTAGATATAATTCGCCACTCTGTTTTCCATAGAAAACCAATTTGCAATCTTCTGTACGTGCTCCGAGATAACCTCTTGCCTGAGAAACAGATCGTCCTCGTATATCGTTTTTATGGTCATCCTTTCTCCAGTAACGGGATGTCGCATCTCAAAGGCGTGGAGATGGCCACCTCCCCAACCCATCGCATTCTGAATAGCTACGTGTAAATCCCAAAACGTGTAGGTCTCAGGCACTTGTATCCGACGCCAAATCGGCGGCTTACTGCCCTTCAGTGTGATTTTGAATTGATACACATGAGCAAATTTCTTTTTCATAACTCATCATCTCCTTATTATGTCACTTAGATGCGTTAATTCTTATAAAAACAACGTGTTTGGCCTGAAAGTCAGTTTATGCCCGGGGTTGTATATACTTGCCTTAGATGTGTGCTTACCTTACCAGATATATCCTACATTGCCTTAAAAACATATACAAGGGCATATGCCGCAAAGCTTTTAGAGCTTCCTTTGGGATAGTGTAACCTATTTTGTGTATGGCCCTTGAGAAATAAAATACCTCCTGGTGGGCAGTGCCAGCCGCCGAATTATACACACCAGGAGGTGCAGCGATGAAAGAGAATCTCAAGGATCTGATCATAATTCTATCACGAGAGGAAGAAAGGAGAGAACTGCTCAAGGAAGTGCTCAAAGCAGAATTGAGGAGCGCGGCAAAAGACCTCTTGGAGGGGATGGCCATAGCGGAGAGGGAGGCATTCTGTGAACAGAACGAAGATGTTTGTAATGGCCATTACTCACGAGGCTTAGATGGGCTCTTTTAGCAGGATAGACGTGCGAGTACCTCGCACGAGAGAAGGAGGTTTTAGGCCTTTCTTTCTGGAACCGTACAAGAGGACCTCCTATGAACTGGAAGAGCTTGTAGTGGCTATGTATCAGGGCGGCTGTTCCACGAGAGATATATCGAGGACTGTAGGTGCCCTGATCGATGGGAGGTATAGCGCCAGTTGGGTTTCTAAGATAACAGATGTAGTGCAGGAAAAGGTCGAGGCGTATAGGAATAGGCCCATAAAGAAGTGGTATCCCATCATCTTCATAGATGGGACCGTAATAAACATCAGGAGGGGATCTGTGGACGGCGAAGTCGTCTACGTAGCACTGGGGATAGACGAAGACGGCTACAGGGAAGTATTAGGGTTCTGGTTGGGCGGCAGCGAAGGTGAGAGCGCAGACATATGGAAGGAGATCCTCTATGAGCTTCAAAGGAGGGGGCTTAAAGAGCCGCTTTTGTTTATAGGCGACGGATTGAAGGGTCTATCAGGGGCCGTTGGCGAGGTCTATCCAAAGGCTGACTTTCAAGCTTGCGTCCTCCACAAAGTGCGAAGCAGCCTGAAGAAGGTGAGAGCAAGACATAGAGCGGCTGTAGGAGAGGACTTAAAGAGGATCTACAAGCAAAAGGACGAGGCAAGTTTTAAGGGAGCCTTCAACGAGTTCAAGGAGAGATGGGGCAGGATGTATCCTAAAGGTTAGCGAAATCCTGGTAGGCAGATCTTGAGGCTTTGATGACCTATCTAAAGTATCCTAAGGAGATAAGGAAGACCATATATACCACCAATCCCCTCGAGCGGTTTATAAAAGAGGTCAAGAGGAGGACGAAGGTCATAGAGGTCTTCCCGGACCCAGAAGCTTGTAGCAAAGTCGTCTATCTCGTAGCGCAGGAGATGAACGAAAAATATGGCAGGAGGGCGGTCTTGGAGTTCTCTTCGGTCAAAGGAGATCTGCTGCACATCAGGAGGGGGAAATACGGTCCAGTCGAGGCCGACTCTCAAGAGCTGTGCACGGTGAGCTATACACAAACTTCTTGACACTATGGCCAGAAACAGTGGAGAGTGATGTTGATGACTTCAGAAAATAAGTATAAGTGGGCTTTCAGTCCTCGTTTCAGGCGCAAGGCTTTCGGGTGGCGCAGCGGGCCCCCGATCAAACGTATAAATGAAGCCCTTTCTGAAATCAAACAGGTCGCAGCAAAGGATCCAATCCTCGGAGCCGAAGGTGCGGTGCTCTTTCTGGAAAAGATATCCGGCGCGCTCGAAAATGTAGACAGTTCGTCCGGAGCAATAGGAGCGGCAGTAAATGGCGCCATCGAAACTCTGGTCCCCATCATTGCTGCTGCACCTGCTCAAAAGAAAGTGCGCGAAAAATGGCTAGAGCGTCTGTGGCAGGCCGTCTTGGCCGACGATATACCATACATAGAAAATCTTCCCTATTTTTGGGGCGATCTCTGCGCAACCCCAGAACTGGCCTCACGCTGGGCCGACAAGTTTATGGAAGAACTAAAGCTATACTGGAAGCTCGATACTAAGCAATATGGGTTCTACAAGGGAACGATAGGGTGCCTGAGCGCCCTTTTTAAGGCAGGGCGGCATCAAGAAATCCTGGAATTGCTCAGTATCGCAAGGTCCAAGCTTTGGTACGAACGACTCTGGGGGGTGAAGGCACTTCTGGCCATGGGCAAAAGAGCCCAAGCCCTTCGATACGCTGAGGAAACCAGAGGCCTAAACCAGCCCGACGACCAGATCAGCGAGGTCTGCGAGGCAATCTTGCTTGAAAGCGGCATGGCCGACGAAGCCTACAGGCGTTACGCCTTTGAGGCGAACCAAAGGAACACCTACCTTGCAACCTTCCGAGCCATCGTACGGAAGTATCCGAATAAAAATCCGGCTGAGATCCTAAATGACCTCGTAGCAGCGACACCGGGGAGAGAAGGGAAGTGGTTTGCCGCTGCAAAATCTGCGGGCCTGTACGACGAAGCCATCCGACTTGCTGGCTTTTCTTCCTGCGACCCCAAGACCCTTACCAGGGCAGCCCGCGATATGGCCGAAACGAGGCCGGGCTTTGCCATCGAAGTGGGATTGGCGGCGCTGAAATGGATGTTACAGGGCTACGGCTACGAAATAGCTGCAGAAGACGTGCGCCTGGCGTGTCAGTCAACAATAAAAGCCGCTAAAAATGCCGGCGAAGAAGAGCAAACCCTTAACCGCATCTACGATTTGCTCTGTGAAGAATTACCGAAGGAACCCCTCGTGGTGAAAGCCCTCGAAGATGAGCTTAAGCTTTACTGTGAAGAGGAAGGATGAACGACATCTGCCAATGGACGTCCACAAGGGTCTTTAAAGGCCCTCGCCCTCCTCAGGGTGTGCAGTAAATACTTATGGCCTTTATTATTTCGCGCATCATAAGCGCGGCTCGAAAGCGTCCTCGTAGATTTTCGCGATATCATCGACTGTAAGGTCGCGCGCACAGCGTCCCAAAAGCCGACGCTCGTTCCACCCGTCCTGAGCCCAACGCCCAATAGATCCGCGATCCGTTATGCCTGCATCCTCGAGGCAAGTCGGGAGCTCCACGCTCTTCATGAATGCCGCCATAGCATCGAGCGCCACCTCCACACCATCGCGCACGGAAAGCCCCTCCATGTTTTCGCCCATCGACTCGGCCAAGCGAACGATGCGCGGCCCCTTTGACGCAGCTATGGCCTTAAAACAGGCGATCAAAAGCACGCTCAACGATATGCCGTGCGGCGTGTGAAATTCTCCCCCAATGGGATACGCCAGAGCATGCACGAGGCTGGTTCCAGAGTTATTCAACACCAGGCCAGACATCAACGAACCGAGTGACATCTGATAGCGCGCTTCAAGGTCGTTAGGGTCAGACCAGGCTACGCCGAGGTTTTTCGTTATGATTCGCACAGCTTCAAGCGCGATGGCATCGGTTATAGGGTTCGCATTTTTCGAGACGAAGGGTTCTGCTGCGTGCAGCCAAGCGTCAAAGCCCGACGCGCTGGTTACGTTCCGCGGGCATGAAACCGTAAGCATGGGGTCAATAATCGCCACGTTGGGCAGCAAAGCGCTCGACGCCACTACCTTTTTAACATTATTCTCCTCGTCGAGGAAGACCGCGTGCTTTGTAACTTCAGAACCGGTACCGGCCGTAGTGGGAATCATTATCGTCGCGCACCCTCTGTTTTTAACCTTCCCGGGCCCGAAATAGTCCCGCACCTTTCCCGGGTTTGTGGCCAACGCAGAGGCCATCTTGGCAACGTCAAGGATGCTGCCGCCGCCCAAGCCCACGACCACGTCGAAATTTCCGTCAACGACCTGCTTGGCCGCTCTTTCAGCCACTTCTGTGGAAGGTTCTGGCGTAGAACGCTGCTGCACGCTCACGTCGCAGTCAAGCCCAGCTCCCTTGATCGAATCCAGCACCTTGTCGAGCGCACCCGAAGACTTTACCGAAGGGCCAGTTATAACGAGCACGCGCTTTCCGCCGAGCCCCTTTGCTTTAGCTCCCGTATAACGCACCGTATCCATTCCAAACACTATGTCAGGCGTCGAAAACGGTATCTCCTGCCACATCTAAACTCCCCCTTACCGCCAGATTGTGGATGGCGACCTATTTAGCTCATGTATCGCCAAATAACATGCGGGACATCTGCCTAAAACTCAATCCTATCCAAAGGGCTGTGAATGGCAACATATTGCACTCGCTCGCGTATGAATCTCGGCCACCCTGAATTTTCTTGCCCTATCGCTTTCTGAATATATCTCAGACCGACCCAAGCTTCAAGCAAGTGTGGGTTCTTTGCCGCGGAAACAGACAAAGCGCGCAATTTACCCGAGGCAGGCTTCGCGCATCTTTGCTCCATATCCAGTATGCGCCGTCATCGGGCTGCCCTCAGCTGCAACTCCGTCACAGCTCTTTCCCTCGTGTTCCATCATAGCTGTTATTGTCTTGCTTTGCCTGCATAAATTGTTTCTGACCCCTCACCGACAGGAGAAAAACCTGCCGTGGATATAGTCAGGTCGACCGCAAGAACAGCCGGGCGTCTAATGATTGGCTGTAAACCGGGAGACGATCTCCGTGAATTCTTCAGCGGTGAGAAGCCCTCTTTTTTCCGTGCCCCGTGCCTTAACCAACCCCGCTATCTCTTCGATCACCTCGTCGTCGAGACCGTCAATTCCGAGGACGGAAAGCATATATTCGACCGAGGCCTTTCCGCTTTTCTTGCCGAGGACCACCTCTCCCTCTCTTCCCAAGAGCTTCGGCGAGACGGCGAACATGGCGAGAGGCTTTTTCATCACCATGTCGATCCCTATGCCGGATTCGCGGGTGTAGATCCTTTCACCGACCACGGGCTTGTTGCCGGCAAGCTTGACGCCAGAGATCTCCTCAACCGCCCTGGAAAGGGGGAGAAGGCGGTCTAAGCGATACGGCGCGTCCATTCCAAGGAGGATGCGCAACCCCATTATCAGCTCCTCAAGCGCGGCGTTCCCCGTCCTTTCGCCCAAACCGTTAACGCAGCTGTGGACAACCTCCGCTCCAGCGGTTACTCCAGCGAGTTCGGTAGCCACAGCCATTCCGAAATCGTTATGAGTGTGCACTTCCACTGGAAGGCCTGTCAGTTCCTTCGCCTTTCTTACGAGGAACTTCATCGCCTCAGGAAGGGCACATCCCATGGTGTCGACTATCCCCACGGAATCGGGAGCCGAGTCTTTCATGATCCCGGTGAGGAGATTGACGAGGTCGTCGTAGCGAGCGCGAGTTGTATCGTAGGGGAAATAAACCACATAAAGCCCTTTTTGCTTTGCGTAATTTATGCACTCCACGCTCTTGCGGAGTACATCCTCCCATGTCCAGCCGAACTGGAATTTGAGCTTCGGGTAACCGATGGGTATCTCTATGACAACGCCTGTACAGCCGCACTCCAAGGCTTTGTCGATGTCGCCGATGACCGCCCTGGCGAAGGAGAATATCTCCGCGTTAAGGCCGAGGGAGGAGATCTGCCGTATGGCCTCGAAATCCTCGCGAGAAACGGCAGGCATGCCCGCCTCTATACGGTCCACACCCACCTCGTCCAGAAGCTGAGCTATTCTCACTTTGTCCTCTTTTCGAAAGACGACCCCAGGGGTTTGCTCTCCGTCTCGAAGCGTCGCATCGTGGATTTTCACTCTTGCAGGAATGTTGAATTGTCCAAGCACAGTTTTATCAAAATTATAAGGGCTCACCCACCACTTGTCTTCCTGAAAATATTTATCCACCATCTTAGCTGCCTCCTTTCTGCTTTGAGTTATAATTGTAAATCTCTGTCATAGAACAAAGATGATGTCGCATCCGGCGAGAAAAAACCGAGATCCAAGAGCTGACTCAAGAGTCTCGCATTCGAATATCGGGCAAGGTGTCACTATACTCACTATCAACCAAATGGAGTTGATGCCTGATAATGCCGCGCATTTGCATAGCGGGCTCCAAGCAGTAGGTTCGAAATTCTTCCCTATCATCAAGATCATCTGCGCTCTTTACATGGGGGAAAAATAGTTTCATTAACCCCGAGCAAAGTCTCTTTATGGCGATGGTATCGCGAGTATCGCTCGATTTAGGTATCTCCAATAAGTCATTCAGAGAAGAGGCAAGCCCGCTTCTTAAGGAATGCATAATCTCCGAAAAATACTCCACGTTGAGGGCCCACCCTTCAGCCTTCATATTCTCACGCATCCGTGGGATATTCCACCCTTTGATAAAGCCGTGAAAGCGATCGATAAGAGCGGATTCCTGGAAGGCAGGTGGGAGCTCAGTAAACATATTCAAATTCTCGCTCATCTTTTCCTCAAGGATGTTGCCCATCAGCACCAAACCCGCGTCGCCTATACCTCGATAGTCGCCCACGCGGTATTCGCCTGACTCTAAATACCCTTTCAATGCGCCTCTAATCTCTTCGACGTCAGGAAAAGTGATGGTCTGCACCTCATCGAGAGCGACGTAGTCATACCTACTTACCAAACCAGGGGTCTTACGTGAGATATCATAGAACAAACGAGCTCGTGAAACGCTACCACCGCTCACCAACCAACCGTATTTAGATAGCTGCGACATCATGTAAGATTTGCCCGTGCCCTTAGGGGCCAACTCGATCAAGTTGACACGCTTTTCCACGAAGGGCAAAAGCCTGCTGAGAAGCGTCACTTTCTGGCGGACATCCGAAAACCCAAAAGGGTTATAGTCCACTGCCAATAGTAGCATATCTATCCATTCATCTAAGGTGAACTCCTTGCGCACCTCTTGGTAATACTCTAAGTCAACTTTATATGGCTTAAATGGGGTAAAGTTAACTAAATAGATGGCACCACTTCCTTCTTTCCCATTTAATCCATACGAATTCCACTCGCACTCGATCACTCCCCAAGTCTCGCTCTCAGACAGAAGCTCTTCGCGATGTTGATGCAACACTTTATTTTCAACAATAGCCTCGGCCTTACGATTAGGAAAACCCAGGTCTGGCAAGCTGAACATCCCTTGGCCAGTGCGCACATCCAGCTCCACCCTAACTTTGGCCAAAAACCTAACCCTTTGCCCGTCCTTGATCATCCTGCTTTTAAGCAACTCCCAGTCTTTCTTGCTCGGAATACTGTTTCTGACGTATTCTTCCACTTTAATTGCATCAATCTTGCCATTTTCGTCAGCAAAGCGCATGACCACCCAATCACGCAGATAAGAAGGAATGCTCAAGGAAGAAAATAGCCGATGATGAGCGGGATCTTTATAAACAGCCATATCTTGGAAATGAGTCTTAACTTTATCGTGAACTGACATCGCCATACATCACCTCATAACCCAAGGTCCTCTTCGCTAATACCTTTCGTAGCTTCAAAACTAATTTCGCCTACTAATCTATTTGCGCTATATAACTTGCAGACATGCCAACCAGCCTTCCAGTTCTTCAAGGAAAAAGACCAAGTGTAGCGGTCGTCGCCTTTTTGACCAAGTAATCGATCATCACTGACCCGTAATTCAAGACCATCTATCTTGCGATTGCACCGCACGTCGAGCCTGCCTTCGCCTTTGGGGTTGAGTTTGACCGTTGTCGTTATCACCTCAAACTGCAATTGCACGACTTCGCCCTCATGCCTTCTTGCGATAATTGCCGGTATCAAACACTCTTCAGGCGCAGCACCGCCGTGCACCTCACCAGAAGAACCGCCGCCATGCCTAAACCGATTATGGGCGAGCAAGCAGATGTAATTTCCTTCTCTTATCCACTCATCATCGATGTCGATCCTCTCTAATTGGTTGTTATCCTGCAAAATAGCATAGCGTCCGTATGGCCCCACTTCGGCTTTCTCTGGAGCCTCTATTTTCGCATCGCTGATGGCAGCAAAGCGGCTCAAACCGTGATCAGAGACGATAATAACTGTATAAACTTGAGACAACAAAGCTGAAACTTGGTTAGATACATCTTTTATAACATTCATCGCATCCAAATACGATTTTGGAAATCTATAGTCATAGTGATGAGCAATATTATCTAAGCCACGCATTACTCCCTCTTCGTCTCCGTCCCAATCGTTATTGGCAGCGGTCGTGGTGGGCAAATTGGCTCTGACGATTTTCACCTCGCACTCAACTTGGTCTTTCGCCGTCAAAAATTGTGTCAATAAGCCCGCCCATTCCACCCCCATGGCATCAACCCACAGAACTTTTGCTCCAGCAGCACGTAGCTCAGTGAGGATTTTGTTTCTTGTCGGATAATTCCAAAGCAATTTTTCTGCCTTCCATTGAGATACCAGAGAGTTTAAAGCCTCATCTGGCTCATCTTTAAGGCGACACCGCAAGTAGGCAGAAAAATACGCACATACAAATTCATCTTCGACGAAGGGTAGCTGCAAGTACCAAGATAGTGCAGGAAAAGCGACCTCGAGGTAGCTCCGCCAAGGATCAGGGCTATATTCGCTCAAAATTTCACCGACACACAACACAATCTCACCTTGTTCTTCTGACGTCAAGTCGGTCAATACTGCCAACTTGTCGAGCAAATCCGTGAGGCTACGATAGCGTTCCCAAAACTCAGGGGGCATCGCACTTAAACCAAGGCAAGCTAATAGCTCCTTACGCTCTCTACTAAAGGATAACGACCTCGGCAAATCGAAGATAGTCATGACGGCATCATATCGGCTGAAATCATATAGATTGTTGCTATTCTGCATAACAAAACTCAGATATGTGCCTGATTCGCTTCTCAATTTGCTCCACAACCACACCAACCAACGTTTTCGTTCATCTAAGCGAGGCCATAAGGAGAAAAGCTGCTGAGCATTATAATGGGTCACATTTAATATCTTGCTTGCCGTTTTGTCCAAAGTGTCGCCCTCTCGGTAAAAAGAAACCAGCCACGCCCAATCATCAGAAGAGCCCCACTCTTGCACAAGCTCGTTACATGCGGTTTTGGCCTTGATATATTCAAAACAAGAACGATATATATTGACACGACAATTGCCCCACGTCTGTTTTACCGATAGCCAAGGCGCAAGAGCCGTCGATACCCAAGCTTTGCTCACGCTGCTTTCTTCCCACAGAGATAGATATGCCTTAATGCCCTCAATTACCGGCTGATCCGTGTGTTCGGTTATAAAAGGAGCTATGGTAATCTCAAAACCACCTTCCCCTCTAAGGCGCCAAACATCGGGGAGTAGATTTTGTCCATATCGCATAACGCGCTTCATTTCAGAAGAGAAGATATTTTCTACCTCTAACAGCGGCACATATAAACGGCGCATCTTCCCAGTAGGCCACTCTGCAATAGAGCGGAGCATTTCGGAAGCATTTTCCAGGTCGAGTCGCAGCCATTCGGCTAGTGGTATCAGCAAGAATTTACAGTCGCATGAGGCCTCATCCCTAAGGTAAGTTTGCAGCCGCATCATGTCTGGGAAGACATCTTTGCCGCTACAAAATTGAGACAATCGCACAACCCGATCTACCTCGCCAATTAGCTTAGGAATCAACTCATTCCAAGCTTTACGCCCCTGGACGAGAATGAACCTGGAGGCAAAGCGCTCGCCTTTGCAACTCTCACCTTGCAGGTGGGCCAGTAACTCATCGACACTGACAAAATCTATCATTTGCACCACTCCGCCTTGCTTTATCTATTTTTCCTTTTTGAAGGCACCGAACAACCGACCTAACCCTCTACTATGCGGAACAAGAGCTTGCCCGCCCTCCATTTTTCTTCTAAGGATAGCCAGCAACCTGGCACCGACAAGGGCGTCATCGGCGGCCATTTCTTCGATAATTTGCTTTGCATCATCCGGCGATATGGAATCGAGGACCTTGCGCACCTCTTGATAGGCCTTCTTATAATTTTCCCCTATCCACTTGCGGGCAATCCGTTGGATTTCGCTCAACCGCCCTGGCCACTGAGATACGCTACCATCGAAACTGTCCCGAATATATGCCAGCAAATCGCCCACTATGTCAGCTCGATATACCAAATCGGCATACTCTCCTGCAGTCACTTGAAGGAATTTCTCTATAATGTATTCATCATCCTGCAAAAGGGCGAATTCAGATGTATGTTCGGTCAGATAGTTTATCAATTCATCTATATCCTTTTCTGTCAGTCTATCTACATTCTCGTAACGAGAGATAAACTCATGATGCGCTTGGCCCTCAAGCACCCATTGTATGGGAACACCTTTCTTCTCGCTCCACTGACTCGGAGAAGCCGAACTTGTCATGTCTTGCCAATATTGTCGCAATTCGGCTATCTTCTTTTGGCGGACCTGCCGAGACAATTCGTTGATGATGGCATTCTTAACCTCTTCCTCGCTGCCTTTCGATAAATTAGGTAGTGCATCATGCAGAGCTGCGACTTCTTTCTCGTTGAGAACTTGATTGGTATATTTTTTAACCAACATCTTGAGCACGGAGCGATCATCGCTGAATAAAGACACCAACTGACTGCTCAAGCGTCGGATGTCGTCGGATCGACCATATTCAACATTTGCGCTCGTGGAATAAATGAGCCCGTGGAGATAATCTACGACTTGAGCTATTTCGGCAGTTTGCCCTTCCTTATAGCATAAAAGTGGCAGTTTGCCCTTAAACCAAGCGTCGCGGAAGTAGTTTCGCACTTCGTTCAGATCGCGTTTTTTAACCCCACAAAGGGTATTTAAAGCGTCAACCAAGTCGAGCACGGGGACGATCTCTAACAATTTTTCCTTTACCTGTTCTTCTCGCCACAGGTAAACTTCTTCGTTTAATAACCCTCGCAACCGTTCTTTTATGTCAGAAACATCGAGCCCTATGGCGCTCATGAGCGATGCCAGTTTAGGGACATGAACGTCTAAAAATCTTTTCATCCCCTCTTGCATCCGATCACGACTCAGTAACCGCGATAGCTCTTGGCGTGCCGGCTCGATGGCATCAACGACAGCCTGCATCTCGCTGTCCTTGAGTTCGCCTTTAGAGTAGGACAAAATCTCGTCGAGGGCTTTTACAGCTCGTTCTATGCTCTCCACAGAATAAGAAGCAGGTGCTCCCTGAGCATAGTAAACGAGGGTCCATAAAGGATAGCCTATTTCCTTGACTCTGCTGCGCACGTTTTTGCGAGCTTCTTCAGGGTAAAGCGTCTGTTCACGAGGAAGTTGAAAGATTTCTCGAGCTATATTACAAAAACGCTCCCCATGGATTGATATTTCTCGTATCGTATAGTCTACTGGCGGCCTTAACCCGGAATTTCTGACCACCTCCTCTATGAGTTCGGCCAACTTATCAGGGTTGAGAGGCAGCGAATTAACCCCATCTGAGTAATAATAATTTTGGGCATATTTGCGCATCAGGAAAGCAAAAAGGAAGAGGCCGATAGGCGATGGCATTAGACCAAAGGGAGGCCTTTGCAGGGCTTCCCATATCTCATTCAAATGGACCTGGTCGTTGTTCTCAAAGAAGCTGTCCACTAAAGCCTGCATGCGGGTTATAGGATGGTCAATCGCTGTGGTCTTTGCATCCCATAAACCTTTATCCTGTAATACTTTCACTAAGCTTTTGTATGGTTCTGAAATTTTCTTCTGTGCAATCCCAAGGCCGATCAGCGCACCCGCCTTACCCCAGCCTCTCGGATTATATAATGTGGCCGTCTGGCTCAGTTTCTCTGGACCATAGGGAAATACTGAATCAGATATGTTGCGTAAATATCCACCGATAAACTCACAACCGCTCAGCTCTTCCTGCTGCCCTTTAAAGAAGGCTCGGATTCGCCCTATGTTGACCTCGTTAAGCCATTCGGTTGCGATATGCTTAGCCCTGTCGTCATAATACTGGCGGGTTTTAATATCTCGCATCTCCTCGTGGTATAGAGCGTAAGCCTTATGATCGAGCCACTCATTCCACCGTCTATCGCCAAAGGCGATTTGACTGACCAATATGCAGTAATTGTCACAGTTTTTGCTTACCTCAGCAGCTATTTTCTCCGATTCGGTCAACTGCTCCTCCTCTTGAGCGACGACCAAGATTACACCAACTTCGTAGGGCTTATTGGCGCCTTTCAGGATCCGTTCGCGTTGTAGCTTAAATTCCTTGGCGGAAACGACTTCAATAGGATGTCGCAGTTTGACTGCTCCCTGCAGTGACAATAATCCACGAAGCTCATCGGCAAACCCGCCTTCCCAGCTTTCTGCCTTTATCATCTTTTCGAACGCCAGCGCAGCTTTGACGCGCTGCCTGCATTCGTTCAGCTTCGCAGGGTCGATAGTCACGGTGGGCAGAGAATACTCACGATCATTGCCCACTGATATAGCATGCACGATGCCGTTGGCATACAAACCGTCTGCCACTTCCTCCACCCGTTGATATAGATCAGTGCCGACGAACATGTGCTTTAGAACTGATAGCCTTGGTTTAAGTAAAGTGGAAGAACCTGCCGTCTGCCGCTGCAAAGCTATAAGTAACAATATCGCACAAAACACGCGGACTTCTTCCACATTTAATTTATCCTTAAAAGAACGATAATGGCTTAACAGATAGCTTATCGCTTCGATATTTTCGAGCTTAACGTCCTCAAAGAAATACTGCCACAGGTAATCGGGGGTCAACCAATACCAGTTGTCCTGAGGGTGGTTGGCGATAAACCACTGAAACGATCCTATGGTGTCAGTCTTTAGAAATTGAAAAAGGGTGCGCTGGCTTGAGCTAAAAAGCGACGAAATGGTAGCCAAAAGATAGGCGGTAGACGGATGAATGGGCACCATGTGCTTAAGCTCGTTTTTGTTAACTCGCTCCCCAAGCAGGTTGATTTGTAATGCGGCCACATCTACTTTATCCCAAAGAGAATTGAGTTTCTCTTCCCATCTATCGCGCATGTCAGCATGAACGTTGATCGCATTTGCAATAAGCCCATAAGCTGTAACCTGCGTCATTTCTAACCGACATCTGTGAAACCGATCGAGGAGCTTCCCTAACGTATGATCATCGAGGCGTAATTGCTCTAAAGCGCGATGGGTTACGAGGAAGAGGTAGAAGGGCATCTCAGCCGTAGCTTGAGCCAACTCTTGCAAGGGCGTAACTGGCACATTGTTGGCAAAAAACTCCGTAAACTCATCCCAGATAAATACAATGCTGCCCAAGTTGTTGGACGATATCACCTCTTTTATCCAAGCCTTGACATCAGAGGGAGAATCGCCCAAGGTCAAACCTTCTTCTTCCAGCACAGCTGCCACCTGTTCGCCTAACCTCAAGTCGCCGTTGCGCAGGCGTTCGATCGCTTCTTCAGCTGAAGCTACAGACATAAAGCGGCCGCGATACTTGGCGAAAGCCGCTTCCCAGTTGAAGACTCCATCCGGGTCGCTAAGCCTACTTACAAGCTGATCCATTAGGCCCACAGGGAAGGCATTTGTGTAGCCTTTAACGCGCAATTGATCCTTGATCGCCTGTTGCACCTCTATCATCAGGCGACGGCTCGATGTTATGGACCCTGACGATGAGCGGTAGATCACCAAGTGGCGCTTGTCCTGCCGCAAGGCTCTAAAACGCGGCCATAAAAGTTTTAATATTTGATGTTTCAGAAAATATTCTTCTACGGCTTCAAGATCGTCTTCCAGCATGTGTTTGACTACGAAGGAGGCGTATGTCTTGCCCGTTCCGTAAGCTCCGGTAAGCCAAATGGAGCGCATGTCGCCCCCGCGCGCTCGTTCTAAAGCCTTTATGAGCGTTTCCAAAAGGATTCGCATCTGCTCATGAGGGATGAAGGACTTCCAGTTGCCGTGGTATTTTTTATCCACCTCTTCGGTAAACACCGGGATGAAGTCTTCGCTCACAGCCAGGAAATCGCTATATCGCCACATTGCCATTCCTCCTTTCCGGTCAAACATACCGTTAGGCCCTGTTCGTCAATCTCGAAAAATTCTTGTTCTAATACAGTTAGGCGGTTAAAAACAAATTGCCTACTACAGCCAAAAACCACCCAAGGCCAGGTGAGATCGGCCTCCCAGGGGAGTCTATTTTGGCCCTGTTGCAGATAAAGTCGCCCTATGGCGTGAATCAATGCGGCATCGTTGGGTTCTTTTCCGCTTCGCACAATGCTACGCGGCCTTTTTGCTATCACTTGGCCTTGCTTCAGCTCGCTGCCCACTGGCGTCCGCTCAAGCAGCCCCGCGAGTTCCATGACAGCATTAGTCGCTGTCCGTTCCGCCAGGCGAGGGACTGCCTGGAGCAGCAGCGCTTTTAGCTCGGCGGTAGTCCACTCGCCAAGCCCTAAGTGCACATACCAACGCGCCGTAGGAAAGGAAAACACCACATTGACCCAAAGCAATTCCCACAGCGCAAGACAATCGACACCGCGCGCGGCAAATTGCTCCCCTAAACGGGTTAAGCAGCCGCTGCTATCTTCTATACCGGCCGTCTTAAGCCAAGCGGCCAAAGAATCCACCTGCCTATTGCCCAAAAAGGAATGGCGGCGCCAACCGACTCGGTCTGATAGGTAGAGTCCCAACCACTCCTGTCGCAGGCCGAAGATATTGTGACGCGTCCAACCTGTTTCGCGATTCCAATCAGGCACGATCGAGCACCTCAACCGCCTTACGGGTTCGATCCAAGAAGATATTGTCCAGATCTCGCACGATGTTAACTCGGATAAGGCCGTCATCTCGAGCTGACAGCCCTTTTAGGATACCTTCTAACGTTTCGCGACCGATGCCGAACAAAACGTAAGGCCCCTCATCTGCGCTCTCATACAGTTCGCTTACGGTCAAATCGTAACGGCCGGTCTTTTCCGCATATCGGTAAAGAGAGTAAATGATGGCCACAGGATCTGGGCTGAGCCAGCCTTTTTTGTAAAGGACATCGGCGCGTTTTTCTGGCTCTAATTTTTCACCCAGCCCTAATTCGCCACCCAAAGGCGTTTTAGTAAGCAAACCAAAGAGGGCTTTTATTGCATTTCGCCTAGTAGTTTCACTCTGGGAATAGGTTTCACCCATCTTGGTCACGCAATCGGTTTTGGTCACAGTCGCCCCCCAGGGAATGGCGCTGAGATACCACTGCACAGGCGCGGAATTGCGGGCCAGGTTTGTCCAGATGACGGCCCAAGTCAGCGGATCATCGGCTCCACGCCCAGTAAGTTTTTCGCATAGCTCTGTAACGCTCAGAGACCTCTTGCCACTGTCGCTCGTTATCAGCTCGGCATGTTTTAGCCAGAGGAGCATAGCCTCAAATTGCCGGTTACCTAAGCTGTTGATGCCAAACCAATCCGTGGGCGAAACAAAAAAAGATGCAAGCCATTCTTTTTCCATTCCGAAGTGCTGATAGGTATGCAGGATCTTTTTTACGCTGTCCATTTTTGCACCTTCCTCACTTGTCGCTAAAGATTTTGCAGCAAGACAAGCTTTTCCATGTAAATCGAGACATTGACCGCACCTCAAGCAGTCGTCGCCCACTTTCACACAGTTGGCGATGGCCAACGCACCAGTGGGGCACTCAACTTCACAGGCCTGGCAGTGGCAGCAATATGCGCTTTTTAGAGCCACAGCCCGAAACAGTTTGAGTGTGTCGCAGTCGGCACGGGCAAGGTCGCTTACTTTCACAGTAACGCTATGCTCATTGCGCTGCATGACGTAAGGATACGTAATGCCGTTTTTCTCTATATATCCCTGACCAGGGCCAGTCAGCGTCAAATGACCCAAGGTCTTGGCCCATTCCTGCCAATCTTCGGTTGGATGGCGTAGAGTGAAGGCGACATCATTTCCCTTTATCTGCTCTACCACGCGGTTTCCGCCATTGGGAAGGTAGCGCCCGCCAGCTCTTCTCTTCCAATTCCCTTCTTCTAAAAATTTATCTATATCTTGAGAATAAATACCCATGTTAATGGCATAAAAACGCAGATCATCAATAAAATATCTCATATCCTCCCAATAAATCTTCCAACTAACAATCTCCCACCATGGCGAAGCCATAGGGCACACCGCACAGCCCACGCGGGTAGCCCCATAACGGTAGGCCCGGTTCAACCACAGGCGGTGACCTAAGATATATAAAAAAATCTCAGCTGCGTTCCAGGCGATAATAGGGCTGGCATTGACCTGCGTCTTATGTTTGCCTCCTGAAGTTACAGCAGCATAGACAGCGCGATGCGCGCTTTCCTCATGGCGCACGCCGTCAAAGACCAAAGCCTTTACAGACGCCTTGCCGACCAATTTGCGCAATAATAGCAGTGTAGGCGCCGATTTATGGACAGAACAGCACCACCGCTGAATACGGCTGGGAGGGCCCATCTCCCGCCAGCTCGTTTTGGCATCTTTGACGCTTTTAGCTGTATAGAATGCCAGGTGTGGCCACCGCGCTTTAGCCTCTTCCACAGCTCGGTAGGTATCGCTAACTTCCATGCCCGTATCGCCAAAGACTACGACGAATTGCCCCGGCTCCAAAACCCGTTGTATCAAATCCAAAGTTACGAATGAGTCCTTTCCACCAGAGAAGGCTACGGCTACGATATCCACGTTTTTGCTCTGCTGGGCGTAGGTCTGATAAATAAACCTGAGCGATCTCTGCACCAACCCTTGAAGCAAGGATCCATTTCGAGTAATCATTGCCTCAACATCGACCGGTTCCAAGCTCAATTTGGGCCGATAAATTTTAAGATCTGGAAAGGTGAACAATCCCCCTCCCTTAGCTTCTGCTATAAGTTCGCCACGGTAATAATATTTACGACCACCGATAGCCCATAACAGAGGTTCATTCACTCTGGGATAATGCCAGTATCGATCGAAGCCCAATAGATCAAGCTCCTCGAAGAATACGGGGCGCACCTCTCTTCCCACCCCAGTTTCCCTCGTATCAGCCAATAAAATGCCGCCACTGTCACTATCCCACTCTACTTTGTACATAAAAGCCTGCTTCCTCCCTCAAAATCCGTTAAGCAATAAAGATTGCTAATCGAAAATAGACTGAACTATTTGAAATATGATGCGGTATGTGAGACGCTTCAGCTTTTTTATGGCATTAGCTTCGATTTGCCGTATGCGTTCGCGCGTTAAACCAAAGCGTTGCGCAATTTGCTCCAAAGTTTGCGGCCTATCTCCATCGAGGCCAAAACGCAATTGCAAAACTTCTTTTTCCCTTGGCTGCAACCTTTCTAAAATCTTCGGAATAACTTCGCGCATTATAGATTGATCAACATACTCGTCTATATCATCATCCAAAAGCACGTTGTCTGCTGCTAAAAACCAACCCGGATACGTTTCTTCCTCTTTCCATTCAGCTAAAACAGCCTCCAAGGACACAACGGGCTGAGAAAGAATCTGCAGTTCGCACACCTTTTCTTCGGATAAACCCATTTCGCCAGCGATTTCTGCTGTTGTCGGTTCCCTTCCGTAAACTTTATAGAGGTGGCTTGTAACGCTTCGTAGCTGCTTGATGGCATCTACCACGTGAACTGGCAGTCGAATAGTTCGGCCATAGTCGGCAATAGCCCTACTCATCGCTTGTAAAGCCCAAAAGGCAGAGTAGGACATTAACCGTTTTCCCTCCCTCCAGTCAAACCTCTCAACCGCCTTTATCAGGCCGATGCACCCCTCCTGAAATAGGTCGAGGAATTCCAAACCTTGGCCGATATAATTTGTCGCCTGCCTAAAGACATGAATAAGATTTGCTTCGATCAAGCGCGCGGCGGCGTCTTGATCGCCCTCTTCAGCCAAGCGAGATAGCTCCTTCTCTTCAGCGGCTGTCATTTTTTCTATTCGAGCAATGTCATGCAGTAATATCTTCACAATGGGATCAGCAAAAATATCTTGGCTTGGATCGCTACACGCCTCGCTATCCTTCTCAAAAACATTCCCAAACACTTTCGGCAAATCGACCCTCAGAAGATCGACCTCGTTCGAGTCCCAATGCTCTGACGACTGATAGGTCTCTATCGACGAAAGGCCGCGGTATCGAACGAAGGCCAAAACGTCAACTTCCGCTTCCGGCTCCATATCCTCTAAGTGCCATGCATGCCTTTTACGTCGTCTTCTGGATATTGCTCTCGGCTGTGGCTCAGGTAGATTCTTTGAGCGTTTTTCTTCATAAAAATGCTGTTGTCTTCTCTCTAAGACCTCACTTTCGGGCAGGCGATCGACACACTCTATCCCCTCTGCAGTTAGGCGCTCATAAACTAAGTCGATTAGCTCTAAAGAGAGATCGCATTGGGCATCACTCAAAATATCACTTATGACGTCATAAGTGATATAACCGCCTTGCATCTTGCCCAAGGTTACGAGATGCTGACAACACCGTTCCAAGATTGCCCCTTTATCCGTTAGCATGACAAACCCAACTTTCGGCAACTTGATCGCAAATTGCCTCAGGGTTTACTCCTCGCCACGAAATGCCCCATCCTCAGAACTTTCAACTCTTACTCTCTTAAGGATTACAACCTCTGACTGCTTTCATTTAATCTAAAGGTTAATTTATACCCCAAGTATCATGGAAGTCAATCATCTGAGTCGCCTCACCTAAAATCAAAGTGAAATTACCGCTTACCAAAAGCTTTGCCTTAAACGGCATAGATGAAGCAAGCCATCGATGCATAAGGACAAGAGAACTTACGCGGGAACAGCGGCCGCTGAGGCTGCAAATAACGCCATGTGTCCCGGCGCTGTCGTACCCATGCTCCTTTTTGGCATATCAGGCGATGCGGTTACCGCTGTGACGTTGGGCGTTTTCATGATCCATGGTCTGATTCCCGGCCCACAACTACTTGTAGATCAGGCTGACGTGGTGAGAGCAATGTTGTTCGCTCTGCTCGCCTCATCGCTGCTGATCTACGACACCTTGCTATTATTTGGCAGACATTACGTGAAAATATGCAGCGTCAGGAAAGAGGTGCTTTACCTGTTTGTCGCGATGATTTCGATCATAGAGTTTTACTGTGCCGCCTACTCCCCCTTTCAGGTCCTTTTAGCGATTTAAGGAATTGGGATACGATTGCGTGTGGGGGAGCATGAGGGTGGTTGCGGTGCCAAAGGGAGTAGCTGACTCAATAAAGGCCAAGCTTGAAGAAGCATGCTATGAAGCGGCCCACGACCAGGATTGGAAGGATTGGCTTGCAACAGCCGGTGGTGGTGGGTGGACTTGGCGAGGATCGAAGGATACAAAACTCTACTTGGAGAAGGTTAAAGGAGAAGCTTTCGCGTTGATGAATGCGCTGGTAGCACAGGACGTCTTGAAGAAGTAAACATCACAGCCTTTCGGATTGCTTCCGAGGATAATCTTTGTCATCACACTATAGAGCCAAGAGGCTGAACAAAAGATTTGCGTGCAACTCAATCCGCTCATTAGATAATCCGGGCTCGAATTAGGCGTTATGACAAGCGGAATCGAGATAGGGCATACCTATACATAGAACGATGTATATTTCGGTAGTCATGCGGTGATAAGGCAGAAGCGCTCGCTAACCCCATGGATGATTGCAGTTTGGGGTTAGCGAGCGCAGGCCTCTTTCCTCTGCCCTTAAACTCCGTGAAAGGACAGCACTGACAGGCCTATATTCCTCACGCTTTTTAACTTTCCAAATAATCTATCGCCGCAGCACAAAACAGACTTACCCCAAGCTGAAGGATATCTTCATCAATATCGAAGCGCGAGTTGTGGTGAGGATATATTTGACCTTTGTTGGGATTACAGCTGGAGAGAAAGAAGTAAGTGCCTTTGACCTCGTTTAAGAAATAGGCCATATCCTCGCCACCCATAGTAGGCTCGGGTATCTCCTTCACGTTTTCTTCTCCCACAACCCTTTTTGCCACTCTGGCAAAGCGCTCGGTGAATTCAGCGTCATTTACAAGAGGCGGATAGCCATAAGTATAGGCATATTCAAGTTCACCCCTCATGCCTTGCACAATCCCGTTGAGGATCCCGTGAATTCTTTTGTCAAGGAATTCACGGAGTTCCTGTTTCAGGGCGCGCACTGTGCCGCAGAAACGCACATCGCTTGAGATTATGTTATAGGCCGTTCCACCCTCGATTTTGCCTATGGTGACAACCGCAGGTTCTACAGGGCTTAACTCTCGACTGATGATAGACTGAAGCGTAGAGATCGCACAAGAGGCAATGACAATGGCGTCGACAGCCTGATGAGGCATGGCGCCATGTCCCCCCTTGCCTTTTATCGTTACGTCAATCCGGTCCAGGCAAGCCATCATAGGGCCATGACTGACATAAACCTCCCCCGGCTTATCAGATTTCCAGATACAACCTGTATGAAGGCCCACTATGGCGTCAACTTTGGGATTTTCGAGCGCTCCGTCATCGATCATAGGCTTGGCTCCGCCTGGACCTTCTTCCGCAGGCTGGAACAAAAACTTGACGTTTCCAGCAAGCTCTTCTCTGTGCCGAGAAAGCAGCTTGGCTGCACCAAGTGCCATAGCCATGTGGGCATCGTGTCCACAGGCGTGCATACGTCCTTCAATCTTTGAGGAAAATGGAAGACCGGTTTCCTCGTTTATTGGCAAGGCGTCCATGTCGGCCCTTATGGCTATGGTTTTGCCCGGTTTTTTACCTCTAAGAAGAGCCACGACGCCGTGGCCACCTACGCCTGTTCTGACCTCCAGACCAAATTCACGCAATAGTTCTGCAACAAAGGCTGCAGTCTTGGGAACATCAAGCCCCACCTCAGGATACTGGTGGAGGTGTCTTCGCCAGGCAACGAGCTCTTCTTGTAGTTTACGAGCCTCTTCTTTTATCTCCTCTATGGACGGCATGAAAGACCCTCCCTTTTTAGAGTTTCTTACTGACATATAACCACCGGCTTATACCGATGGTGCCGAATACTGAAATCGCAATAGCCGACCAGGCTGGAAATTTCAAAAGCCCTATTACGATGAGAGGTATCGGAAGTGCAATAATAGCAACCTTGGGATACCGTAACGAAAACTGCCCATAGACGGCCCCAAAGATCGCCGCGGCTGCGTAGTTCTTCAAGGCATCGGCCACCGCCTGGGGAAATAGACGGAGGAGAGCAAATCCAGCAATGGCTCCCACAGTGAGGAAGATGACGTTAATGATGATAGAGCCGGCGATTCCCAGCGTAGAAATAATCTCCGCTTCAGGCGTGGCGGGCTCTACGCCTACGACCTCTTGGGCCATGGCCGAGCATGGAAGCCGTAGGTTAGAAATGTTGCCAGCCAAGAATGACATGTATGTCCCAGAGAGTCCTAAGATGGGATAGTATGAGATGGGCTCAACTATGTAGAAGGCTCCAAAGATGGTGGCGATCATACCCCAAGCCTTGAGCGCAAGAGGCAGTGGTGGAAAGACTCCATATTTAAAGTAAAGATAGAGGCTCGGCGGGAAGCTAAAGACCACTGCTACTATAAGTGTAATAGTCCCCAACTTCACTATGGGCTCGTCCCAGATCTTGGCAAACTCTTCCCTCGTGATCATCCGTCGCTCCCTCCTCTCACATCATAGCTGCTGCTACAATGCCGATTATCATAGCGATCCCCAAACAATACTCCCTGAGCCAGACGGCCCGTTTGGCTATGTTTAGAAAGACGACCATGGAGACTCCACCTGTCACGGCAGCCACAAGGCGAGGGCCTCCAGCCAATATGCTGCCTGAATTTAGATATGCAAAACACCCAAGCATGGCCGCCCCTGAGATTACGGCAAGCCAAGCCGGGTCACCGCCGCCCATTTTTTCCCTCATGCCTTCCAAGTACTTGCCGATTATGGCGACTAACAGCAGCCATCCCACGCCATTTATCGCCATAGTCCACCACGATGTGGCAAGAGCCATCATGTCATATTTTGGGGAGCCGAATTCAACCCCATAGGCCTGAGCTCCCACAGTAGCGGCCGTAAGCTCCGTCGGCGCTGCTCCAATGACAGAGAGCCTGAGCCACGTAATGGGAGCCCCGATGACGGCCATCATGCCCATCATGACAATGAATATGGCAAGACATGGACCAATGGCCGTTATCGCACCTGCTCTGAAGCCTCTCCAGCACTTCTCTCTTGGAAATCCAATTTTGTCAGCAGCCCTGAAGGCAAGCCTGCAATAGAGCAAAGCCTGCACGACGACGATGACGACCATCGGTATGGCCATCAGCCACACGCCCCGTTCATTCGCCACGCGAATGATTTGCTCTGACATTTTTCGCTCCTCCTCTCGTCTCGTCACAAAATTATCCAGTCCTTATCCCTTACCCTCAATTCTCGTTGCTTACTCTATCTTATGTTCACCTCCTCATCTATAAAATTCTGAACAGCAATGCTGACAAATCCTCCCTTAATTTTCGTCACGCATTTTACGCTTCTCGCTGCAGTTTAGAGAAAAGAAATATCATAGGCACCGTTAGACTTCGCAATGCTCTCGACGAGAGTAAAAAGCTTCACGGCATCATTTATATCCAAAAGCTCCACCGGAGAATGAGAGTATCTGCGAGGGACGGTAAGGACTCCGACGGGAATACCCATTGCGGCCATCGATATGTTTGTCGCATCGGTCGTATAAAATTCTCCGCTCAGTGTGACGTACTGTACGTTTACGCCTGTTTTTTGGGCATGCTCATCGATGATGTCCCTCACCTTAGGATGCACCACGTTCGATATAAAAGCCGACGTCACACCATCGATAAGAGGGCACACCGGACCCTTGCCCAATCGCACGGGAAGCTCCGACTCAGGGTTGACATCTGGAGTGTCTCCGCAAGGCATTGTATCCAGAACAATCGCCCAATCAGGTTGAACGCTATTGCTGACCATCCACGCTCCCCGAAGCCCAATCTCTTCCTGAACGCTGACGACACCGTACAGGGTTCCGTTGAAGTCATCTTTAGTTATGTCTGCAAATAACTCTGCCAATATAGCGCAGCCAATTCTATTATCGACAGACTTCGTCGAAATGAGATCTTTGTTGTACATTTCCATAAAATCACTCTGGAAAACGATACGGTCCCCGACCTTGATGCCCATAGACTCAACTTCACTCTTGGAATAAGCTCCCACGTCTATGTAGCATTCCCGGATCGGTTTGGCTCTCCCCTTTTCCTCTTCCTTTTGTAAGTGTCCAGCCTTGATCCCAATGATCCCTGGAATGTGACCTCCTACCATCACTTTTCTACCTGGAAGCAAAATGTCGCTCACTTCGCCAACTCTGTCAAAACTAATAAACCCATCCCCATGGATGCTTTTAACGACCATGCCAATTTCGTCGGAATGCGCCGATATCATGAGCTTTGGACCTTCATGCTTGCCTTTCTTTGTCGCAATAAGGTTCCCCCAGCTATCCACCTCAACCGAATCGGCATAAGGCGAAAATGCGTCTTTCAGATAGGCCACAACCACCTGCTCTGCGCCGGAAACCCCTGCCAACGCTGTCAATTCACGAAGGCGTTTTTTCAGCCTTTCTTTCATATGAGATCACCCCCTCTCTTAGAAGTTATAAATCACATCAAAGCAATATCCTTTCTTTGGCAATATGCTTTAATCGACGGAGCGTAAAGGTCCAATTCTGTGCGCTATAATGAACCTTTGCCCTGTCATCTGATTGCGCCATGTACCATTATGTGACAATGTGCCCGAGTGGGATGAGAGGTTGGGAAAGCTTCAGTACCCTACAAACAAAAACTAAGCGGCCGCTTTATTAAGAAAACAAAGTAGCTGCACATGGGCTAAAACCGCTTTCTTGCCTAAAAATTACGGTTGATTGCTTGTGTCTGATATCTCATCAGGCAACGAAGAAAACTCCGTTGCCTGATTTCCCTTGTTCTATATATGCCAAGCCTTCAGACGAGGATGTTTTTGCCATCGACGATGAGCTTTCCGTCCACTTCGATCTTGGGATCCCAGAACAATAGATCGTAATGACAAGGGGCCTTTACGTTGCCGCCCAGCGTGATGCTCGTGCCTATGCCGATGTGGGCAGTTCCGAGGACGCCTTCATCTTCGAGCATGACGCCCATGAGCTTGCATTTGGGATTTAACCCCACGCCGAGCTCAGCTATGTTGAAGCTGTTTTTGTCGTTATGGCTTTCGAGATCCCTCCGTAAGACCTCAGCCTGTCTGCCGCCCTCGATCTTCGCGATAAAGCCGTTTTCGACGTCGATGTAGATCGGCTCATCGATGACGCCTATTCCAAGATACGGTACGCTCGCATCGACGACGACCCTGCCGTTTGTTGTGCCCTCCAAAGGAGAGACGTTCGCTTCTACATTCGGGACAGGAGAAAACTCACCAGGTTCAACGATGCAATAGAGGGCGTTACCGCGCCTTCCATGGATATCCATGGTCAAATCAGTCCCTTTGGGAGAAGTGACACGGACCTCGTTGCCAGCGCTGAATGCCGCGGCGATCTTTTGGCAGAGGGGCTTCAATTCGCGAAAATCAGCCTCAAGGCCCCCACTGATCAACATCTCCTCCGTGAATTCTGTGAGGGCGACTATCCTGGCGCCGTTAGCTGCGGCGTTTTTAACGGCATAGGTATGAGTGACCGAATAGCTCACAGGCAAAAGGACTACATCGGCGTTCTTCATCGCTTCAGCCACAGGTTTAGGAGGTTCCTGCCCAGATCTCTCGCGAGGTGTCATGACGATCATGCTGACCTCTGCGCCTCGCTCGACGGCTGCTGCAGCTAAAACGCTGCCCAGCTTTTCCTTATACATATCTGTGAGGATGACGACTTGCTCTCCGGGTTTAAGAGCCACACAAATGTCTAAAATGGTTCTTGCGCCCTTGAACATCAAGGCTTCTTTCATGTCCACTTTGGATCGCCCTCTCTTTTGTGGTTCATTTACAACCGATGCCTTCTTGGTTTCCCCATTATTTTACAGAAGATTTGCTTTGCAAATCGCTCCGCATCCTCAAGAATGGCCCGCCTTTCTCTGTGGTTTTAATTTTCATCGATAGTTTATCGTAAGGTTTGATTTATTTCATGCCCTAAGGTAAGGGTGAACTGTTGATAAATTTGCTTAACTGACTATTATAAACGTTGCGAGATGCAAGGTCTCAGCAGCATGAGGATTAAAATCTAAAAAGACAGGGGCAAGGATATGCCTTACCCGGAAAGGGTTGGTTCGCAGAAGGCAAAGCCTCTCAAGGTGACTTGGCGTGTGGCCGCCATGGAAGCGCTTAAAGCAGATCCTAATGATCCTGCGTCCAGACATACTTCTATAAAAATTTTAGCTCCAAGACCATACGTCTTCTTATATAACGTGTAAGAGTGGTTATTTAGCAAGTAAAATAATAAAAGGGGGTATGGTAGATGAAGAGAAGCCTCAAAGTGCAGTTCATGGTTATGGTATTTATGGCTGTGGCGTTGATGGCCTCGGTGGCGTTCGCTCAGAATGAGTCGCTGGAAACATACATCTCCATAAGTCCTCTTTTTGTAGACGGCAAGCTCGTGGAGGATAACGTGGTCTATGTGAACTCTGTTTACTTAGAAGGGACTGTCGCATCTGATACGGGGATTGTTTCGCTTCGATGGAAAAGTGACCGCGGTGGGGGTGGAAATGTACAGCTATTCATTGGGAAGTTCGGTGAGACCAACTTGAACGGCAAGTGGCGTATTCCCAAAGTGCCATTAGCCATGGGTGCAAATACGATCACCATAGAGGCAAAGAGCGTAAATGGCAAGCTTTTCTCTAAGCAGGTGACTATATATCGTCGTTAAACCTGTAAGCGCGCTTTAAGGTGTATGAAACTCTTAGCTTGTAGTGCTTGTCGAGGTTGCCACGTAATAGACGGGGGTTGCCCATGGTATCTTATGACAAACCAGGGCAACCCCATCTGCATTAGGCAAACTTAGTTCTTTCTTTGGCACATATTAGCGTGTGATCTTATTTCTTAAGACCTGCCCATCAGCAAGTTGAAGGAGGATCTCGAAATTCTCCGGCGAAGTGCCAAATTTCCCGTTATCTGCAAGCCACAGGTGCAGTTCCGTCTCACCAATAACATCCATTCTGAAAGATCCATCCATCTCAGAAAGGATGTTCCCAGAAGCGGTCCTGGTCACCACGATGTTCCAAGCCCCATTGCCTGGGATGGTGTCCCAAGTTCCACTTTCACCGTCGAGGGCCTGAATTGTGATGCTTTCAATCGTGCCTTTTATGCCGCGTAACTCGAGTTTGACATGGGCATCAGGATTCGCGTCTGCCGATGCAAGAAGCGTAGAAATTTCACCCTTCGGGAGGTAGTTCTTGGGGCCTTTGCCTAAGTATTTCGCGCGAATCTTATCTGAAAGCTGCGGAGCCGTGGCTGATTCGGTATCTCTGGTAACCGATCGCTCAAAGATTCGGCCATCGCTCATGACCACAATGACTTTGTATGCTACGTCACCTTCGACGATAGTGCCATTATCAGAAATCCATAGGTTAAGATTTTTTCTGCCCGAGACAGGTATCGAAACAGAGCCGTTGCTTGCATTCAAGACTTTGCCCGAGGCGTCCGTCACCGCAACTAGCCATTTGCCATTTCCAGGAATCGTGTCCCACTCCGTTGCGCCATCGTCGCCCCTGACAATGATGTTAACGATGGTCCCGCGGGCAGAAAGTTCTGTTGCGATCTTCCAGTCAGCCTTTCCATCGCTTTTGAGCAGTTCGTTCCTGGAGGTCAGGTCTCCTTTCCCTGGAACCTGCAATACCGCATCGAGGATGCCTTCCTGCGATATTATACCGGTCGTTTCCTCTCGCACAGCTACTTTGCGTAGAGTCGTCCCGTCGTTAAATTTCACAATGACTTCGTACTGGGTTTCGCCCTTGGTAATGGAACCGTTATCTGCAACCCACAGGTCCAACGTCGTATCGCCTTCGACGGCGAACTTCACGCTTCCATCTGGCCTATTGCGCATTTCGTTGCCCTTAAAGACTGCCACAGCCCAGGTGCCGTTGCCTGGCACGGTGTCCCACGCAGAAGATGTGCCGTCAACGTTGCGGATGACGATTTCCTCTACCACAGAAATAGCGTCGAATCGGATGCGAAAATGGGCATCCTTGACACCATCTGCCTTTATGGTCTCTCCGCGCTGCACTACATCTTTGTCTCCGATGCCATAGAGGACAGCCGAGATCTTCTCCTCTACTTGAGGTACTTGAGGTTCGGCTGGCTTTGCAGTTAAGACTTCTGGCCTGGCGGCAACGGTGGTTCTTGCAGTTGCAGTGCTGCCATCGACAAAGGAAACGGTAATCTCATATTCTCTCTTTTCAGAGAAAGCCGTTCCATCGTCGGCGACGTAGATGTTAAGAGTCACATAACCGAGAAAGGGGCGGGCCGAGAGTGCCCCCGAGAGCGTAGTCAAGGTTTCACCCTGACCATCCTTAACCACCATGGCCCATAAGTCATTACCCGGAATCGTGTCCCACCCTCTGTCGGTGCCAATCGCCTTGAGACTTACCCCCGTAATTGCGCCAAGTCCCTTGATGGATACGACAAAGTGTGCATCGGGTATTTTGTCGGGAGAGAGGTCTTCCTTCATGCCAAGGACATCGGAAGCCATATCCTGGAAGGTGAAACTCTGTATCTCTGCCTTTGCAGCGAAGGCCGGCTGCGCATATGCTATAAGCATCGCAAGCAATGGAAGAAAGAGGATAAACTTTGCCGGTTTCTTCATTTGCAATCCCCCCTTTAATTTAATCTATACTTATGCTTAATTATTATTATACAAGTATTATACCACGATCTGTTGTATGTAATAAACCTCTGCATGCAAACCAAGCACCTTGCCTCTATTGTCGAAAGGACGTATCGCTCTTGATCGTAGTCATAATTCAAGGCTCGTTTCTGTGGTGGTAAAACCAAGGTTGTCGGTTGGTTTTATGCTACCAAAGGGAGTTAATCGCACCGCTCATTTTGCGAGAGCACTTTGCCTGTTGACAAAAATTTGAAAGGATGTTACAATATGCAAAAATGAGCAAAATCGATCATAGGTGATCATGATGTTCGCAGAGGAAAGAAGAGCGGCAATTGCGGAAATCCTGAAAGGAGGCAACTCCGTATATGTCGCCGAACTATGCAAAGAGTTCGGCGTCTCAGAGGCCACGATCAGGCGCGACCTCGCAGTGTTGGAGAGGATGCGGCTTTTGAAGAGAACTCACGGCGGTGCCGTGCCTCCAACGTTTGGATTGGAGTCCTCTTTCGAGGAAAAGCGGGTTCAAAACCTCGATCTAAAAGCCATGATCGGACGTACCGCAGCATCGCTCGTCAACGATGACGAGACGATATTGCTCGATGCCGGCACGACGACCTTGCAGATCGCCTTAAACCTCCGCGGCCGCCGTATAACCGTCGCGACGAACTGCATCGACGTGGCCAACGCGTTCATCGACGATCCCGCCGTGGAGGTGTGGCTTTTGGGCGGGATCCTGCGGAAAAAGCCCAGATCATTGGTGGGGTTTCTGGCCAACGAAGCCCTTAACACCCTCCACTTCGACAAGGTTTTCCTCGCAGCCAACGCAGTGCATGTTAAATTTGGCGCCACGACGCCGAACATGCTCGAAGCAGAGACCAAGCGTCGGATGTTGATGGCCGGCAGGGAAAAGATTCTCGTAGCTGACCACTCGAAATTCGGCCTCGGAGGCATCTGCCGGATATGCGACTTAGAAGAGCTCGATCTCATCATCACCGATATATACGCCGATAAAGACGTCACCTCTGAGATCGAAAGAAAGACCGAGGTTTTATACGCTGGGGAAGGAGGAGTAATTGCATGACCGCCATCGTGACGGTTACGCCCAATCCCGCAATAGACCACACGATCTTCGTGCCTAATTTTTCGCCCGGAAAAGTGAACCGCGCCGAGGGAGAGAGGTTCGATGCCGGAGGCAAGGGTCTAAACGTAGCTTCTTTTCTGAAGGATTTTGCCCTCGAAGACATCTCGGCATCCGGATTCTTGGGGAATGAGAACAAAGAACTATTCGAGAGGTATCTCGAAAAAAGAGAAATTCGCAACGAATTCGTCTCTGTCGACGGCAAGACGAGGACGAACATCAAGATCATCGATGAGAGTAAAGGCGAGATTACCGATATCAACTTCTCCGGATTCAACTGCACCGCAAGGGACTGCAGCGACCTAAAAGAGAGACTCACGCGTTTAGCCAAAACGCACCGATGGTTCGTCCTCTCCGGAAGCCTTCCTCCCGGCGCTCCCGATGAGCTGTTTTACGAAATAACCATACTTTTAAAGTCGCTCAGGCTGCACGTCGCCGTAGACACCAGCGGCGAAGCGCTTAAAAAAGCCGCCAAAGCGAGGCCAGACATCGTGAAGCCCAATCTGGCTGAATTCAGTGCTCTTGCGGGCATATCGAATCCCACCGAGGAGGCGATCATATCTGGCCTCAAAGAGCTTTTGAAATCGGGGGTCCAAACGGTGGCGCTCTCTATGGGTGAAAAGGGGGCAATCTTTGCAAGCAAGGGAAAGTTCATCCGTACTATCCCCCCCGAAGTGAAAGTCTTAAGCACGGTCGGTGCGGGAGATGCTATGGTGGCGGGATTGGTGGCAGGAGAAAACATCGGGTACTCCTTCGAAGAGCGGGCAAGATTGGCCACGGCCTTTTCTGCGGCAGCGTTGACCAAGTTGGGCCCGGGAAGGACTAGTCGAGAAAGGGTGTATCCATTAATGAAAGATATCAAAATTGAGGAGGTAAGGACATGAGGGTGAGCGAACTGCTTTCTGAGGATCGAATACTGCTTGATTTAGACGCATCAACAAAGGAAGAGGTTTGGTCGGCCATGGCGAGCGTGCTTAACGAAGCTGGAGTCGTCACAGATTTAGAAGCTTACCTTAAGGATGTAGAGGCCCGAGAAAAGATGGGAACGACTGGCGTAGGGCACGGGGTCGCAATACCGCACGCGAAGTCTTCGGCTGTCAAGTCGCCGGGGCTCGCCATGGCGCGCACTAAGAAGGGCATAGACGTGAGCTCCCTCGACGGATCTCTGGCAGACATCTTCTTCCTAATCGCCGCCCCCCTCGACGCCGACAAGGTCTACCTTCAAGCGCTTTCCAAATTGGCGCGACTCTTGATGCACGACTCTTTCAGGGATGGGCTCAGATCGGCCGGAGAGCCGAAGGAAATTTTGAGGGTAATAGCTTCCTTAGAAGAAGAGATGGATAAGTAGCGAAGGAGGGCGAGTTGTATGAGCAAAATTGTGGCTGTAACGGCATGCCCTACGGGTATAGCCCACACATACATGGCGGCGGAATCGCTAAAAGTGGGCGCTCAGAAGCTGGGGCACGATATAAAAGTGGAGACCATGGGTTCTTCGGGCGTGGAAAACCAGCTGACGGAAGAGGACATAGCGCAAGCCGACATAGTCATCATAGCAGCCGACACGAATGTCGATACTTCAAGGTTCGCGGGCAAGCCCGTATATACGACATCTACAGGTATAGCCATAAAAGACGGCGCCGTTGTAATCAATGAAGCTCTCAAAAGTGCAACGGTTACGGCGGAAAAGTACGTATCCGAAACGAAAGAGATAAGCGCGAGGAGATCAGCCCAGCGCACAGGGGCTTACAAGCACCTCATGACCGGCGTCTCTCACATAATACCCATAGTCGTCGCGGGCGGTATATGCATAGCTTTGTCCTTTGCCTTCGGGATCCATGCCGCCGAAGAAGAGGGGTCTCTGGCTGCGGCCTTGATGCAGATAGGCGGGGGAGCGGCTTTCGCCCTGATGGTGCCCGTGCTAGCCGGATACATAGCCTATTCCATAGCCGATCGCCCGGGGCTCGCGCCGGGGCTTATAGGCGGCATGCTGGCCAATCAGATAGGAGCCGGTTTTCTCGGCGGCCTCGCGGCTGGGTTCATAGCAGGATACATAGTGCTCTGGTTAAAGAAATCTATAAAACTGCCGAAAAGCCTTGAAGGACTCATGCCGGTCTTGGTCCTGCCGCTCTTTTCGACGCTGATAGTCGGGCTTTTGATGGTATATGTGATCGGCACGCCCGTGAAAAGCGCCATGGACTGGCTGACGGAGGGCCTAAGAAGCATGAGCGGCGCCAATGCGGCTATTTTGGGCCTGCTCCTCGGAGCGATGATGGCGCTGGATATGGGAGGTCCTGTCAACAAGGCGGCCTATACCTTCGCAGTGGGGCTCCTCGCAAGCAATACTTTTGAGCCGATGGCCGCCGTGATGGCCGCAGGCATGACGCCTCCGCTTGGCATCGCCCTCGCCACATTCATGGCTAAGAACAAATTCACGCCGGAAGAGCATGAAGCCGGGAAAGCCGCAGCGGTGCTCGGCATATCATTCATAACGGAAGGGGCAATACCTTTCGCCGCGGCGGACCCCCTGCGGGTTATACCGTCCATCATGGCCGGGTCGGCGGTCACAGGAGCTCTATCCATGTACTTCCGTTGCACGCTCAGGGCCCCGCACGGCGGAATCTTCGTGCTGCCGATCCCAAACGCCGTGGGAAACCTCGGTTTTTACGTCATGGCCATTCTCGCCGGAACGATAATAACGGCGCTGCTCGTAACTATTTTGAAGCCGAGCCTGGCCCAGGCGAAAACACACGTGTCATAGGCCACAGCGGCTGCCTTGCTGTGATTGCTCGAGACCGTATTTTAGGTTACAAAGCGCCCTTAACAGGAATGCCCGCTAAGGGTGAAAAGACGAACTTACAAAAAAGCAGCGCGAAGGAGAGAAAGCGATGATCAAGCGTCGTGTGCATCTTTTGGCCACAGGCGGGACGATCGCCACGGTCTACCGGCCTGATCTTCAAGGTTTAGCAGCGGGTTTGAGCGGGCAAGAGCTCATGGTGGAACCACCTCCCGGGGTTGATGTGACCGTAGAGGACTTTTCACGCGTAAACAGCACTTACGTTACCCCGCGGGATATGCTCGGTCTATCTCGTCGAATCCGGGCGATCCTCACCGCTAAAGAAGCAGATGGCATCGTCGTAACCCACGGCACCTCTACCATGGAAGAGACGGCATTTTTCTTAGACGTCACCGTGCCCAATCCCATACCAGTGGTGCTCACCGGCGCCCAGCGAGCTGCTGCAGAGCCATTCCCCGACGGTCCAGCCAACCTCTCGGCGGCGCTTGAAGCGGCTTCGTCTCCATTGAGCCGCGGGAGAGGAACGCTTTTGGTCTTCGCCGGTGAAATACATGCCGCACGGAGCGTCCGCAAGGAACACACGTCAAATCTCAAGGCCTTCAGCTCCGGCGATGCAGGGCTGCTCGGCCAGGTGGACCCAGGTGGCGTAGTTTACTTCAGAGATATCGAAGAGACGAGAAAATTTTCCGTCGAAGCGATAGAGGAAAACGTGGACCTGGTATCGTTCGCCGCAGGCATGGACGCGCGATACATCGAGACCTCGATCGCGCGCAAAGCGGCGGGTTTGGTGGTCGAGGGCGTAGGCATGGGCAACGTCAACGAAGCATTCTATCGAGGAATTAAAGCTGCACGAGAGCACGGCATGGTCGTGGTTGTGGTCTCGCGCTCTCCCAACGGCCGAGTGTTGCCGCGCTACGGCTACGCCGGCGGCGGCGCTTCCCTGGCCCGCGAAGGCGTCATATTTGGCGGACGCTTAAGCGCCGCTAAAGCGCGGCTCCTTCTCATGATAAGCTTGGGCGCAGGGCTCAAAGAGCCCGAATTGGCAGAGCTCTTCGCACAATACTGACCAGCAAATTTTCGCTCATCCAAAACCTAAACCCACACAGGCTTAAATTCGCCTCATCCGCCTGCCCCGCAAGAGAGTGGGTCTGGAAGCGAGAGCATGTAAGAGAAAGAAGGAAAGTTATGCGAGACTAAGAAACACAAAAAGCAAAGACCCAACCCCGAGGTTCAACCTTTAACTACAGCCAGAGGCCGGAGGCGGGCAACCTTTCGGCTGATGTTGGCGCGCTCTACCACATCGACCACCCTTGAGACGTCTTTGTACGCCTCGGGAGCCTCTTCCTCTACGGTCTTCATGTCCTCAGCCATTACGACCACACCCTGCCTGGCAAGGCTTTTTACCACCGAGGCGCCGTCTGTGGCCTTCCTCGCAGCGTGCCTGCTCATTACGCGCCCTGCCCCGTGGCAGGTCGAAGAAAAGCACTCCTCGGCCGCGAGCTGGGTGCCCACCAGGAGATAGCTCGCCGTGCCCATGCTGCCCGGTATGATGACGGGCTGGCCCACCTCGCGATACACGTGAGGAACCTTGGGATGACCTGCCGGCAAAGCGCGCGTGGCACCTTTTCTGTGGACACAAAGCTTTTGGACCTTTCCATCTACGGCGTGCTCCTCGATGTGGGCCATGTTGTGGCTCACGTCGTAAAGTAGCCTGAGCTCACATCCCGGGAAAAACCTCTCAAAGGCGTTCCTCACGAAATGAGCTATGACCTGCCTGTTAGCCATGGCGAAATTGGCCGCAGCCTGCATGGCGCCGACGTACGCCTGCGCCTCTTGAGAGGTGAGCGGAGCACAGCACAATTGCCTGTCGGGCACCGAGACGCCATACTTCCTCATCGCCCTGTTCATCACCTCTATATAATCGGTGCACACCTGATGCCCTAAGCCACGGCTTCCGCAGTGGATCATGATGGCCACCTGATTCGCCCTCATGCCGAAAACGGCTGCCACTCGAGGGTCGTAGATTTCGTCCACGCATTGGATCTCGAGGAAGTGGTTGCCCGAACCCAGCGTGCCGAGCTGGCGAAACCCCCTCTCCAGCGCCTTGTTTGAAACGGCATCGGACCTCGCAGAAGCGAACCCTCCGCCCTCCTCTATGTGCCCCAAGTCAGCCTCCACGCCGTAACCGCGCTTTACAGTCCATCGAGCGCCTTGGGCCAGCACGTCCTTCAGGTCTTTTTCCTTAAGGTGTAGTGCGCCGGAAGAACCCACGCCGGAAGGAACAGCTTTGAACAAGGCGGCCGCCAAGAGCTCAAGCTTCGAGGCGATCTCCTCTGCATCGATATCCGCAAGCATAAGGCGGACGCCGCAGGATATGTCGTAACCCACTCCTCCTGGAGAGACGACCCCTTCGTCCATGGAGAAGGCGGCGACTCCCCCTATGGGAAAGCCGTATCCCCAATGTATGTCCGGCATGGCGTAACTATATCGCTGAATGCCAGGTAGGCAAGCGACATTGGCCACTTGAGCTAACACATTTTCCTCCTCTAAGTGCTTCAAAATGTAGTCATCACCGTATACGAGGCCGGGGACGTTCATCCCTTCGCGGCTTCCTTTGGGCAATATCCACCTCATCTCTCCGAATGGGCGCAACTCGATACCCATTTCCTCCACCTCCATCCGAACGATACTCGATCGTGTATTCTATTATGTGCGAGGTGATGCTCGATGTCACGCAAAGTTCGCGTCATTTCAAACTATTGGACCGACTACGTACGCTCCCACGGCGGCGACTTCCGCCTGGAGATGGCGACCGTCATAGCCGGGTGATGAAATGCCTACAGGGGCCCGGTGGGCCTCTTGGGAAAACCCGAATCGCAGGAAAGTTACGAAGCTTGTCCTGTAGAGGGGAGTGACGATCTGACCTGCTGGGTTCACGAGGAGGTCATAGATTACATCGAAAGCCATCCGCTGCCCAGGGGAGGCTTTTATCTCTTCTATAACGATATGGCTGGGCGCGTGCGATTTGAGATATCCCCTATGAGTGAGGCTCACACATCGAGAAATACTCTAAAGTAAGGACGCGGAAGGCAGGTGAAGTGCGCTCCGCCGAAGGTCGCAGCTTTTACATCCCTCTTGCGCTTCGGGGGAGGAATCAGCTTTCCTTGAGACTCCAGCCTCCATGTCCCTTCGTCGACGCTCACGACGGAAGGAAGAAAGGTCTTCCCTTTGGCATCATAGATGTAAATAAGCTCGTTCAGCCACACTATGGCCAGATCAAGCCCATCGGTTCCCTCAAGCGACAATGCGCAATCCTCGCCGTCGCCCGAGGGCTTATCGCTAAACATGACGCTATATAAAGCAAGCGCCGCTTCTTTGAAGAGCTCGTCCAGGTTTTCGGCTTCAACCTCGATCCCTACGTCGGCCGTATGGGGAATTTCTCTAAAGCTCACTGCGCCTCTTCTCCCAAGGCATTCTCTATTCCGCTGGCTTCGAACCTTTCGAGAGATGGGTAGTGCGTCATGTCCATATGAAGCGGCGTCACAGAGACGTAGCCATGAGATACAGCCCAGACATCCGTCCCCTCTACGAGGTCGTCCTCTGGCTTTCCTGCTATCCAATAATACGTGCGGCCGTTGGGATCGCGCAGTTTGTTCACCTTGCCGGCGTAGACCCGTTGCCCCTTGCGCGTGGCCTTTATCCCTTTTAACTGGGCGAAGGGGAGATTGGGCACGTTCACGTTCAGCAGCACACCTTCGGAGACAGGGTTGACCTTCATCCATGCGAGCATCCTCACGACGACGAGGGCGGCGGTCTCGTATCTCTTTTCCTCATCGTCGATGTGGCAATCGAGGGAAACAGCGACAGATGTCTTTTTCATAAGGATACCTTCCATGGCGGCCGACACGGTCCCAGAATAGGTCACGTCATCACCTAAATTTGGGCCGCCGTTGATGCCGGAAAGTATGAGCTCCGCATCGGGAGATATCTCCTCCAACCCCAAGACGACGCAGTCCGAAGGCGTTCCATCGCAGGCATAGACCTCAAGCCCTGGGGGATAAGGCCCGCTCTCGACGCGAATGAGCCGCAAGGGGCGCGTCAGCGTTACGGCATGGCCGATGCTGCTCCTCTCTCTGTCGGGCGCCACCACAACTACGCGATGACCCACCTCTGCGAGCTTCCTGGCGAGTATTGCGATGCCGGTGGCGAAGACGCCGTCATCATTTGTGAGTAAAAGGCGCATGAACTCTCACTTCCTCTATAGGATCAACATCATTATAGCCGAAATTACAGGGCCGATTATGGACTGAACTACACCCATAAAGATGAGGAGCATCAGTATGACGAAACCGTAGCGCTCGAGCCAGAAGTAGTACCGAAGAGCCCGCGGAGGAAGCAACACCATGAGAATCCTCGAACCATCGAGCGGGGGCACGGGCAATAGGTTAAAGACGGCCAATCCGAGGTTCATAAGCATCATAATCACTATGAAGCGCGCCAAAGCGAGGTTCGCCCAAAACAACGTCGGAAATAAGCGCACAGCTAAGCCGCAGACGACAGCCGTCAAAATGTTCCCTGCGGCACCTGCGAGAGAGACCAGGATTATATCCCTCCCCGGGCGCTTGAAGTGTCGAGGGTCTATAGGCACAGGCTTAGCCCAACCGAAGCGAAAGAGGAGAAGCATCAAGGTCCCGAATATATCGAGGTGAGCTAAGGGGTTCAGCGTCAGTCGGCCGCTGGCCTCGGGCGTGGGATCCCCCAACCTATACGCCACATAGCCATGGCAATATTCATGAAAAGTGATGGCCCACAACACGGCCGGTATGCTCAAAACGAGGTCAGCCCAATTGGGCATACCATACATCATCATCACGTCCTTTCTTTTAACGGGAAGGAGCGCCGTACCCACTCGATCTCTTCTTCACGCGTTTCCACAATCCCATTGAGGCGGGCCGTTAGCAACTCCTTTAAGATTTCGCCCACGATGGGACCTTCTCCGTAACCCATCTCCAAAATGTCCCTCCCGGTCAACATGGGCCGGATCTTACGAAGGCGGGTAAAAAAGAGCAAGATGCGCCTTCTGACCCTGGGGCGATCCGTGGCTGCGGCCCAAAAGAAAGCGGCAGACACCGGCACGCCCTTGAGGAAATTATAGATATGCGCGGGCTCTTTGAAACCCCTGCCGCCTAACTCTTGTTCAGCCGTGCCCAAATCATCTAAGGCGCGCCTAACCGCTGTCCTCTCGCTCGGCGCCAAGTGCAACTTATCCAGCGCTCGCCACTGCACCTCGTCGGACGACGAAATGAGGAGGGACGAAAGGTAAGCGAGCCATAGAGATTCCTTCTCCTCCTCCGACAGCTCGCTCCCCAGCCGCTTTGCGAGAAAGGCGAGGCGCCGTATATTTCTATCCGTGCTCTTGTCTATCTTGATCCCCTGAAAGAGCACCTCCCAGGCGCCGAGGTCAGCGAGTTCTTTATATACCGGGTAGGGATTTTCCTCGCGGAAGATGATCTCAAGCTCTCCGCGCACCCTCGTACCGGAGAGGAGCGCCAAAAGTCCTCCTTTTATGCAGTTCTTTGCAAGCCGCAACGTATTTTCTTCCATAGAGAAGCCTAAGCGCCATTTTAACCTTATGCCTCTAAGGACGCGGCTCGGATCCTCCACAAAACTCACATTGTGTAACACTTTGAGCAATTTCTTCTGCAGGTCGCGACGGCCGCCGAAGTAATCTATGAGTGTGCCCCACATCGACGGGTTTATGCATATGGCCATAGCATTGACCGTGAAATCTCTACGATAGAGATCGTGCTTCAGCGAATCGCTCAATACCGTAGGCTGAGCCACCGGATATTCGTAGAACTCCCGGCGTGCCGTGGCTACGTCGACCTTTCGCCCGCCCGGGAATGTTATAGTCCCGGTTCTGAAGCGCTGATGAATGGCCACGTCACAGCCGTCCCTCCTCCAGGACTCGGCGTAGGAGACGGCATCCCCCTCTATCACCACATCCAGATCGAGATTCTGGCGGTCTAAGAGCAGGTCCCTGACAAAGCCCCCCACGATATAAGCCTGCATGCCCATATCCTCGGCTCGCTCTCCGAGCCTTCGCAATAGTTGTTGCACCCACGCCGGAAGCCTCTGGGCCATGAGCTCTGAGACCCCCTCCGTCCAAGGAAGCGAAAGCCCCATCTGGCGTTCTTCTGGAGGTATCGACGACGGGTAAAGGGCGCGTAATAAGTCGGTGCGCGTCAAAATTCCCACGAGCTTGCCGTCGTCCACCACCGGTAAGCGCCCTATGTTGTGAACGACCATGAGCTGATGGGCTTCGTGTATGGAGGCTTTGGAGGAGATCGAGATCACCCCTTCGCTCATAAACTCGCTCACCGGGGCCGATCCAAGGCCGTGCATGTGAGCCTTGTCCAGATCTTTTCTCGTTATAATACCGACGAGTTTTCCACCCTCCACCAGGGGAAGGGCGGCATGGCCATAGCGCATCATGAGCCGATAGGCCTCATCTATAGAAAGTTTCGGCGATACGGCCATCACGGGACTGGTCATGGCGTCGCGCACGCGAACTTGGGGTGTTATGGCGTTCCTAAGCTTTTTCTCGAGGTCGGCCAACAGCTCTTCCGGATCTTGACGAGGAAGGGCGACAGCAGCGGCTTGAGGATGCCCTCCTCCGCCCAACGGCGCCAAAAACGACGCGGCGTTCAAGACGCTTTCTCTACTTCGAACTATTACGTAGGTGCGCTTCTCCATAGTGACGATAGCCAGCGCTACGTCTGCCCCAAAATAATCGCGCAGGCGATGGACGAAGAGCGAAAGCCCATCCATGTAGCCATCAGCTGAAAGGAGGGAGATCACTACCTTGGCGCCGCCTATAAAATGTTCCCTGGCGTTTCCTATGAGCTTGTCCAGAAAGGCCCTCTCCTCGGGGCTCAGGTCCAACTCTACATAGGTTGGGATCTGAGTCATATCGGCGCCCAGCTCCCACAGGGCAGCGATGGCCGCAAAATCTCGCTTGCATGTAGCCCCAAAGGTGAGCGCGCCCGTGTCTTCGTATATTCCCATAGCAAATAGCGTCGCCTCCTGAGGCGATATCGGCACGTGCGCTTCCAAGAGCTTTTCCACCAGGATCGTCGTGGTGGCTCCCACCGGCTCTATCACGGCAAGGCTCGCGTTCATCTCAACTTGATCGGGCGGGTGATGATCATAAATGTGGACGGCGACGCCTGGAGCTCCTACGAGCGACGCGAAGGGGCCTATGCGAGAAGGGGAAGACGCATCTACGACCACGAGCAACGTGACAGAAGAGGCGTCCACCTTGCTCGGCGTCAAAACGTTCCAACGACCGCCGAATTTCCTCAAAAACTCCCGCACATTTCTGGCAGCTGAACCCGAGAAGGCGAGCTGAGAGCCACCATAAATTTTTGATGCGGCAACCATGCTGGCAAGGGAGTCGAAGTCAGCTCCGATGTGCGTGGTTATCAGGTTCACCTGATAGCTCCTCCCATAACCAGAGCAAAGCATCCCTGTTAGCCTTGACTACGGATGCCATATTTATGACGGGCACCTCGTAGCTGTGCTCTTTGGATATAATCCCTACCAAATCCGGATAAAGTGGAAGGACGGTCTTAAACGAAACCTCCCACTCATGGTCCTCCTCTACGTTGCCCTTCCACCAGTAGAGGCTCTCTATGGGATAAACGTGCACGCAGGCAGCCTTTCGCCTATCGATAACCGCTTTGGATAGACGTCTGGCCTCCTCTTCGCTGCCGCAACTCACGGTCACCTCTATCGGCTCGGAGAAAAAAGAGAACATCTCGGCGAGCTCGGCCGCTTTGGCTCGCAACTCCTCCGGCGTCCCGTCGTTTTCTATCACCCAATGGGAGGAGCGGATCTTCTCCTCGCGAGGCAAAAGATAAGCCTCACGGCCTCTCAACTCCTCCTCGCCCCATCCCCTCGCGGAGGAGAGGCGCGCCAGGCGCTCATCAGGGGGAGCGGTGACATAGACGACAAAATCGACCCACCACGGCACACCCACCTCAAAAAGGAGCGGGATCTCGGCCACGACCCATCTATTGGAAGCGAATACGGCCCTTTCCATGCGCCTCATCACCTTGGGATGGATGAGATCGCAAAGCCATCTGTATTCACGCACATCCGAGAAGGCCAAACGCGCGATGACCTGAGGGCGCACTGAGCCATCGGAATCGAGGATGACGCTTCCCCACCTGGTGACGGCCGCTTCTATAATCTCTGGCTCCCGCCATAGCTCGCGCACGATCTTATCGGCATCGACTATGTGAGCCCCTTCCTTCTCCCAGAGGAGCGCCACGCTGCTTTTACCACCCCCAACGTCTCCGGTGAGGCCTATAACCAACATAGCCCTCCTCCTCCCTGCGGTCGTCCAAGACCTTATATTCATCCGGGATTTCATCGAGGAAGCGAGACGGTTCGCGATGCCCTCTCATGCCGAAGAGCAGGCGGCTGTTAGCACAGCTGAGATACAACATCTCCTTAGCCCTGGTCATGCCTACGTAACAGAGGCGCCTCTCTTCTTCGACATCGCTCGCCTCTTCGATTGACCTCTCGTGGGGACAGAGCCCTTCTTCGAGCCCTACCAGGAAGACGACGGGGAACTCAAGCCCCTTCGCGGCATGCAGGGTCAAAAGGTTGACCCTATCCTCGCCCTCGTCTGGGAGATCCATGTCAGTGAAGAGCGCAACCTCGGCCAGCATCTCCGCCAATCCCCCCGAGCTGCCGGCTACGGAGAGGAGCTCCCTCACGTTTTCGAGCCGCTCCTCCCAGTCCTTGGGATCGTGTCCTCTCAAATACTCGGCATACCCCACCGAGTCGAGCACGTAATCGATGACTGCGCCCACGTTGTTCGAGCGCTCCAAAATCTCTCTCATGTGAAGAGCCAAGGTTTTAGCGCCGCTTTCGGCTTTTCCCTTTAGGTCGGCGCCGCTTTCGGCGAGTTCCTCCCAAAGCGACCTTGGTTCAAGGTCCCGATGCAAGCTCAACCAATCGGCCAAAACCTCAAGCCCTTTGCTGCCGAGGCCTCGAACCGGCACATTACCTATGCGGTAAAGGGAGGCTTCGTCAAATGGATTCAGAGCCAAGCGCATATAGGCCAAAATATCTTTGACCTCCCTGCGCTCGTAGAACGAGACGCCCCTCACAATCCTGTAGGGGATACCCCGCTCCAAAAAGGCCTTTTCGTAGGTGCGGCTAAGCGCGTTAACCCGGTACAAGACGGCCATCTCCCTGTAAGGATAGCCGCGCTGCCTGAGTTTTTTTATCTCGTTGGCCACGAAAGACGCCTCTTCTTCATCGTCTCCGGCGAAGAGGATGCGGACGCTTTCGCCACCGCTCCTCGTAGTCCACAGGTCTTTGGGCTTCCTGTTGCGGTTATGGCGGATGACGGCGTTCGCCGCGCCGAGTATCATCTCGGTCGAGCGATAGTTCTGACTCAATATCACCACTTTGGCCTTGGGAAAGTCATGCTCGAAGTTCAAGATCATGGACACGTCGGCACCTCGCCATTGATAGATCGACTGGTCGGGATCGCCGACTACCGCGATCTTTCCGGAAGGACCGACCAACCTTTTCAACAGCAGATATTGAGGGCGGTTCACGTCTTGGTATTCATCCACTAAACAGTAGCGGATCCTGGCTCGCTCCGATTCCAAAGCCTCCTCATCCGTGGACAGGATGTGCAAAGGGATGAGTAGAAGGTCGTCGAAATCGACGGCATCCTGCTCGCGAAGTCTCTTTTGATAGATCTCATACAACAGAAGATTCTGCCCCTCCAAGTCCGCTGGGCGCATGGTCTTTGGGTCGGAATTGACTTTGCCGTGGGATATCAACTCCAAAACCCGCCCGGCCTCGAAGCGCTCCGGGTCAAGATTCTGCTCGTTCACGATGCGCTTGACCAGGTTTTTGCAATCAGCCCTGTCGAAGACGACAAAAGATGACGAGAGGCCGAGCCTGGATAACCTCTTGGCATTTCGATACAGGAAATGCAGGCCGTAGGAATGAAACGTGCACACCTGCATCCCCTTCAAGTCTTGACCCAAGAGGCGAGATATCCGCAAATTCATTTCTTTGGCAGCCTTATTTGTGAAGGTAACGGCGAGAATTTGGTGCGGCAACACTTTTTTAGCGGCAACTAGATAGGCGACCTTGTGCGCCAAGACCCTCGTCTTGCCACTTCCTGCCCCCGCGAGCACGAGGAGGGGACCCTCCGTATAGGTTACGGCCTCCCTCTGCTGCGGGTTCAACCCCTCGAGCAGCCTCTCCGGCGTCAACTGCCCCTCTCCCTCTTGGCGCATAGCCACCCCCCCACAAGGTCGATCCACTTCGAAATCCCCTCTCCCTTGATGGCCGATACCTCGAGGCGCGCAGCCTTGGGATTCAGCTTGTCCACGTCACCCCAAAATGTCACCTCATCGAATGGGACGTAGGGCTTCAGATCGACCTTGGTCAGCACGACGGCGCTGGCTTGATGAAACAGGTTCGGGTATTTGAGCGGCTTGTCCCCTCCTTCGGCGACGCTGCAAATGGCGACCTTGTGATCCTCGCCCAAGTAAAACTCCGCCGGACATACCAAGTTGCCCACGTTCTCGATGAATATCACATCCACATCTTCGGGAAGCCTCTCGAGTGCTCTCTCAATGAGGTTAGCTTCCAAATGACACCCCCCGTGTGTATTGATCTGCACTACGGGGACACCTGTGGCTTTTATGCGGTCCAGGTCGCGGGTGGTCTCCACATCGCCCTCTATCACCGCGGAGCGAAAAGGTGGGTCAATGAGCGAACGCTCGAGTAGCGTCGTCTTGCCAGAGCCAGGGGAACCGATCAGATTGAGCATTAAAACCCCGCGCCTGTCCAACATATTTCGCAGACGACGAGCTATCTCTTCGTCAGCCTCCATCACGGATTTTCTAATTTCGACCAATCTCGGCACCGTCCAGTTCCACCTCCACCGACTCCAATAGGAGCTCCATTCCCTGAATCAGCTCTACATCCGCAGAGCCGCAAAAGGGGCACAACCCCAAACTCTCCGAATCGCTCCACTCTTCGCCGCAACGAGTACACCGGCTGGCCAGAGGGACCTCCTCAATTTCGAGCGACGCCCCTTCGACAGGGGTCCCTTTCGAAGCCGCCTCAAAGCAAAAGACCATGACCTCGGGCACGACCTGCCGCAGCTTCCCCACCTTGAGCGTTACGCGGCTGACCTTACTCCACCCTTGACGGCGCTGCATCTCGAGCAGCGTGTCCATCAGGGCCTCTACAAGCGACATCTCGTGCATCTTCCATCCCACCATTAAGGGGGCCTTTTGGCCCCCTCTCTTCAGCGTTTAGTCAAACTCAAGTGATTCATACCGTCATTGGGGCTCGATGAGGCCATAACCCCCCTCTTTCCTTCTGTAGATTACGTTGACGTTCCCCGAATCCGCATCCTCGAAGAGAAAGAAATCGTGCCCTAACAGCTCCATCTGCATTGCAGCCTCTTGAGGGGTCATAGGCTGAAGGGAGATCCTCTTGACGCGCACGATCCCTTCTGGCTTTTCTTCCTCGCTCGCCGTCACCGGTTTGAGATCCTTGAGCGCGCCGACGACATCGTGAGTTTTAAAGTGCGCTCTATCCTTGATGTATGATTTGTGTTTCTTGATGCGGCGTTCTATTATCTTTATTGCGCCTTCAAAAGCAGTCCTGAGATCGGGGGCATATTCCTCACCGCGCAAGATTGCGCCGTTGGCGTCGAGGGTTATCTCAACTACGTGCATGCCGCGAGTATATGTGACTCTCACCTGAGCGTCGAGGATCCGATCGTAGAACTTTTCAAGCTTGAGCAGCTTCTCTCTCATCTGTTTCTCTATAGCTTCTGGCACTTCTACGTTGCGCGCTACGAATCTGATATCCACGCCTCATCCCCCCATTCCGTCATAATTCGATTTAACAATTTTAGCCCATAAGGCCAGATCTTTCAATGCGACCACAATAAGAGCATAATTCAGCGCTACTGCATTGGAAGCAATACGGGAACTTGTCAAGCTTTATCCGTAATTTCAGCAGTCTCGTCGTTAGTCTTTGGCCTCCCTTATGCCACATACGAGGGAATACCGATGGCTTCGCGTTATACCTTACCTGCTTACTTATCCAGGTAAGCCAAGCCTCTCTCGATCAGTTCGGCCGCCCAAGTTCCATAGTCTAATTTTTTGACCTGCCCTCACGATATGATAAGCTATAATAGATTTATCTATTAAAAAATCTTAGCCCCAAGAGGTGAGTTCAGAGATGAAATTTAACTTTTCTGCGAGGGCCAAGCGCATGCAGCCCTCAGCGACGCTCGAAGTCTCGGCAAAGGCGAAAGCGCTCGCGCGAGAGGGCAAGCCGATCATCTCATTTGGATCCGGAGAGCCCGACTTCGCCTCTCCCCCTTCGGCCATGACGAGCGCCAAAGAGGCCATAGACAGGGGAGAAACCCACTACACTCCGGCCACTGGCATTCCGGAGCTGAAGGAAGCCGTGGCCGATTACTACGCCAGGCGTTTCGGCCTCAACTACTCGCCCCAACAGGTGCTCATCGGCGCAGGGGCGAAGCCCCTCATCTACGAAGCTCTGGGCTGCCTCGTGGATCCCGGCGACGAGGTCTTGGTATTTGCCCCGGCATGGGTCAGCTACGTGGAGCAGATAAGGCTGTGCGACGGAAAGGAAGTGGTGGTGGACACAAGCCACTCCGGCTTTCTTCCCGACCCCAAAGAGATCCGCGCCGCAATAAGCGACCGCACTGTAGGGATGATGATAAACACTCCCAATAACCCGACAGGAGCCGTTTACAGCGTAGATCTGCTTAAGGAAATCGCAAAGATAGCAACGGACAGGGGGCTCTGGATCATATACGACGAAATCTACGAGCGGCTGACGTATGACGGAACCGGCCACTCCAACATAGCGCAGGTCGCTCCCGAAACGCTGGACAGGACGATAATAATAAACGGCGTCAGCAAGGCTTATGCGATGACCGGGTGGCGCATAGGATATGCCCTTGGGCCCAAAGACGTCATCGCTAAGATGGGGGAGTTCCAGGGGCACCTCACCTCCAATCCCACGTCTATCGCCCAATGGGCAGCGCTCGGCGCCATTAAAGGCGCCGAAGAGGACGTGAAAAAGATGGTTTCAGCCTTCGCCTCGCGGCGGAAGAGGATGCTCGAGATGCTAAACTCCATGCCGCACATAAAGGTGACCGAGCCGAAAGGGGCCTTCTACGTATTTGTGGATATAAAAGAATGCCTCGGCAAGCGGAAAGACGGCAAAGAGATGTCGGACGACGTCGCCTTCTGTCAGGTTCTGTTGGGAGACGAATACCTCGCACTGGTCCCCGGGAGCGCATTTTTGGCCCCAGGTTACGTCCGTCTATCCTATGCGAACTCGATGGAGGAAATCGAAGAGGGAATGAAGCGGCTCAATCGCTTCCTCAATTCTATTCGCTAAAGTCACCTCACGGTAAAACTTGGGTGCCAGCCTGGCCGTAAAGCGCCTCAAGGGCATTGTCCAGGCTGGCTATTATCGCGCGCTCGCCACCGTCTTTCACGAAGCGCAGCGCAGCCTCGACCTTCGGGCCCATGCTCCCGGCCCTGAAGTGCCCTTCGATCTTATACCGCTCGAGCTCATCGACGGTTACGGAGCCCAACCACTTCTCCTGCGGGGTACGAAAATTGATCGCCACCTTCGGCACGTCGGTCAGGATCAGGAGGATATGGGCGCAGACCTCTTGGGCCAGTTTCTCTCCAGCCAGGTCTTTATCGATTACAGCCTCGACTCCTCTATATTCTCCGCTCTCCAACTTCACCACGGGAATACCTCCGCCTCCAGAGGCTATGACTATAAAGCCTGCGTCTGCCAGGTTTCGTATGGCCACCGATTCCACTATACGAACCGGATCGGGTGATGGCACCACGCGTCTCCACCCTCTGCCCGAATCCTCTATCCACTTTTCGCCGCTCTCCGCCATGCGCCGGCGGGCCTCCCCCTCCGTATAAAACGGCCCTATGGGCTTTGTGGGGTTCAAAAAGGCCGGATCGTTCGGATCGACCTCGACCTGGGTCACCACGCAGACAGGTAGGCGGTCCCCTAAACCTGCATGGGTCAAGGAGTTTATCAGGCTCTGACACAGGAAGTATCCTATCATCCCTTGACTCTGGGCGCCGCAGACATCCAGAGGCATGGCGGGCACTTGAGAGCTCCCTAATTCATTCTGGATGACTATCGCCCCCACCTGCGGGCCATTGCCATGGGTGACCACGACGTCGTATCCGGCCTCGATCATGGAAGCCACTTGTACGGCAGTGTGGCGTACGTTCGACAGCTGCTCTTCGGCCGTACCCCGTTGACCTTTTTGCAAAATGGCATTGCCTCCCAAAGCCACCAACACTCGTTTTCTCATAGCCTCTCTCCCAAATACGCTGATTTGATGCGAGAATTATCCAACAAAGGGGCAACCATGTCCACAGCCCCAGCACATAAATGTGAACAAATAACATAAATATGTTTAGCCTTCACGGAATCATTCGCCAAAACACCCCTGATTTTAGCAAGATAATGAATGACAATTCAATATCTCATATAAAATCTCCTGACCTTGACACCTATCCTGGTTTAAATCAGCATGAAAACTGGGATCGTCATTTTAAAAGCGGATATTTTGCCACTACACTACTGCCATCAATCTATAGGGATAGCCCTTCCAAAGGAATGGTATTTTGAGCAGCATGTTGAACCGCACCGGGATAGACGGAGAGTAAAAAACTTGAGAGAATGAAGATGCGAAAGTACAATTCAGATACTTGCCAGACGTAAA
>NZ_JADEVE010000172.1 GCF_016125955.1 Acetomicrobium sp. S15 = DSM 107314
GCAGAGATAGGCATAGCCGGCCACGCTCGTGCCCGCTTCTTCGAGCGCTACGGCGTAGGCTGCAAGCTGAACCGAATCCCTGTAGTAGTCGCTCCCTCCCGACTTGTAGTCAAGGACCACCGCGCTCCCGTCGGTCAATACTGCCAACTTGTCGAGCAAATCCGTGAGGCTAAGATAGCGTTCCCAAAACTCAGGGGGCATCGCACTTAAACCAAGGCAAGCTAATAGCTCCTTACGCTCTCTACTAAAGGATAACGACCTCGGCAAATCGAAGATAGTCATGACGGCATCATATCGGCTGA
>NZ_JADEVE010000173.1 GCF_016125955.1 Acetomicrobium sp. S15 = DSM 107314
TGGACTGCGTTATAGAGGGATGACTTTACGGCTTCGTAGAGCGGAGCCTCCGCGCCGAAGGATGCGGCGCGGTCCAGCACGACTACGGCCTTCTTGCCGTCCAACGCTTTTCTGATCTCCTCTTTGGGGAAAGGCCTGAACGTCCAGAGTTTCAAGAGTCCCACCTTTTGACCCTCTTCTCTCATCCAGTCGACGGCGTATTTGATCGTGCTGTTGGTGGAACCAAGGGCGACTATGACGCAATCCGCATCGTCCGTGCGATATCGCTCGACGAAGTCGTATCTCTTTCCGAAGGCCTCTTCGAACTCCTGGGCGAGAACCGGGAAGAGCTCTTTAGCCCCTTTCATTCCCTCTATCTGCTGCCGTTTGTGTTCGAAGTAGTAATCGTAAAGGTCGATGGGGCCATACGTTACAGGGTGCGAGGTGTCCAGCAGGGGGTAGTACGGTTTCGCTTCTCCCACGAACTTTTTCACCTGGTCGTCAGGGTAAATCTCGACTGGTTCCACTCCGTGCGAGAGGATAAAGCCGTCAAGGCACACCATGACCGGCAGCCTCACCTCTTTCGATTCGGCGAGCCTCACGGCCAATACGGTGAGCTCATAGGCCTCCTGGTTGTTCTCGGCGTAGAGCTGTATCCACCCGGAATCCCGCTCGGCCATGGAGTCGCTGTGATCGCAGTGGATGTTGATGGGGCCGCTCAAGGCCCTGTTTACCACCGGCATCACCACGGGGAGCCTCATGGAAGCGGTTATGTAGACCACCTCGTGCATAAGGGCCAATCCGTTGGCGCTGGTGGCGGTCATGGCCCTGGCGCCGGAGGCTGCCGCCCCGACGACGGCGCTCATGGCGGAGTGTTCGCTCTCTACGGGGATCATTTCGGTCTTGACCAATCCGTCGGCTACGAACTGGGCGAAATATTCAACTATAGGCGTCTGTGGCGTTATGGGGTAAGCCGCTACCACATGCGGCTCTATCTGCCTCATGGCGTGAGCTACGGCTTCGGCTCCGGTGAGGGCCTGCTTCGCTCGCATTTTTTCTGCTACCGTGACCATTGCGATTCCTCCCTTACTCCAGAAATTCCGTCTCGGCCTTCATCTCGATAGCCTTTGCCGGGCATACGCTCGAGCACAGGCCGCACCCCTTGCAGTAGTCGTAATTGATGCCGTCCATATGCCCTTGTGTTTGGAGTATCGCCTGATCGGGGCAGTATAGCCAGCAGAGCATGCAGCTCGTGCACTTGTTTTTATCGTGAATGGGCCTCATGACCCTCCACGAGCCGGTCTTGACCTCTTTCGCATTTCCGGCCTCCGTTATCGTTCCGCCGATGGGTATCTCTTTCCATCCCTTTGCAGCCATGTCTTCGCCTCCTCTAATGCGAACAACGGACCTCTTCGTAGCCCCTCTTTAGGGCGCGCTTGTTGGCCTCTATGACATCTTGTGAGAACTTGTCGCCGAACATCTCTTCTATTCGCGCCTCTAAGGCTTCTGGCGCGACCACGCCTGTGACTTTGGCGAGGGCCCCGAGCATGGGGGTGTTCGGTATCCCTCTCTTGATCTCCTGAAGGGCTATCTCCGTGGCGTTGACCGTGCATATCTTACCTTCAAATTGCGTCTTCTCGGCCACAAATGCGGCATCCTTTGCGGTGTTCACGAGCAGAACCCCGTCGTCACTCAGCCCTTCCGCCACGGCGGGGGAGAGCAGCGTGTCGTCTATGACCACTACCACGTCGGGGTTTTCCACGGAGGACCTTACGAGCACGGGCACGTCCCCGATCCTGTTGAAGGCCTTCATGGGAGCGCCCGACCTCTCGGCCCCGTATTCCGGAAAGGCCTGGACGTGTTTTCCCGCTCTCAGGGCCGCCTCTGCGAGCATCTGAGAAGCGCTCTTCGCGCCTTGTCCCGCTCTCCCGTGCCATCTCACCTCAAAATACTTTACCGGCACTTTATGCACCTCCCGTTTCCTTTTGATTTTCTTCGGTATCTTGCGGCGGGCTCGTTTATGCGCCCTTTCCTTTGGTCCGGCGCGCCTTATACAAAGCGGCTGTAAGCTTTTTTAAAGAGCGGCGGACCGCTCCAAACTTTCGTTTATTATAAAACATAGGGCGATGCGTGTATACAGATCGACATGTGTCCGTATATGCCGAAAGCCGCGCCTTGAACATATTTTCTTCCCATGGTAAGATTTTGTCGCGGACCTGTAGCTCAGTAGGATAGAGCGACGGCCTCCTAAGCCGTAGGTCGCCGGTTCGAGTCCGGCCAGGCCCGCCAGGTTTTATCCCGACTGGCTTTGTGCCCTGTCGGGAATTTTTATTGCGATTTTAAGAGCAACGGCCTGCTTTCTTGCTGTGCCGTGATGACACTCGAAATTGCAGCTTTTCCTAAAATTTAAGGCTTCCCTCTTTAAAATTACTGTGTTTTTTTGCTTCTGCCCTACAGCCTTTTAGCAAGTCGCACTCACGCCTTTGACAGAGGCGCTTTTGTTACATTGCTTCTATCCATGGTACTTTATATCCCATTTCTTTATGTTTTTCGAGGTCAAGCTCTGACCTGGGTAGCAATTTTGCCTGCTTAAGAGTGGCGGATTCTATTTTCCTTCTTCAGAAGCTTTCAAGCCGTCTCGGCCGTCTGTGTTTAGAAGCGGCGGTGAGCCTGTGCCAAGACACAAAAAGCGAAGACAAACCCAGCATTCACACGCCATACTTTAAGAGTGTTCAACTCTTGTTGGGTATGATGGACCCCTCTCTTTGGTTTTTCCCATAGGTTTGCTTTACCTCAAGGCCACCCCTTTTTACGGGAAATGTGGGACGCCACCAAGGAGGCGTTGACGATGATGACCTGATAGTGATATAAATCCATTGCACCCGCGTGGCCAAGTGTTCGTGGCGATTGGTAGCCTATATATCCTGGTTGTTGGCAGGGATACCCTAAGGCAACGAAAGATGGTTCAGCAAACTCTAATAACTGTAATAATGCGGGTCTGCCTAAGGAGGTAGCAAGCATGCTCCAAGATTTCAAGGCATTCATAATGAGAGGCAACATGATCGACATGGCCGTAGGCATCATCGTAGGTGCTGCCTTCGGTGCAATTGTAAACTCTTTTGTCAAGGATATCATTATGCCACCTATAGGTCTTATTCTGGGCAACGTCGATTTTACCAATCTCTTCATTGTCCTTAAAGAAGGAGCAACCCCTGGGCCATATGTCTCGCTGGCTGCTGCCCAAGCTGCCGGAGCTGTTACGGTCAATTATGGGGCCTTCATAAATACCATTGTTAACTTGCTCATAACAGGAGCGAGCGTCTACTTTTTGATTGTGCGTCCGGTTGCCAGGCTGCAGATCCACAGGAAGGTGGAAGAAGAGACACCAACTACAAAAGAATGCCCGTACTGTGCTACCGCTATCCCCATTAGAGCCAGCCGTTGCCCGAACTGCACTTCGGAACTAAAAAGCGGCACATAAACCAGCAAGTGTAAAATACTATTAATGATAGACCCCAAAGGAGGACGAGGGAATGCGGAAGACGATTTTAGCTCTTGTGTTGGCGGTTGCGGTGATGTGGGTGGCTGTGCCGTTTGCTGCGGCGGGCACGCTCGACAAAGACGTGATACTGGTGGGCACGGAAAGCACTTACCCTCCCTACGAGTTCCGCGATGACAAAAACCAGCTCCAGGGCTTCGACATAGAGCTGGTGGAAACCATAGCCAAGGAGCTCGGCAAAAAGGTGGAGTGGGTCGACATGCCCTTCGACAGCCTGATCCCGGCGCTCATTTCTGGCAAGATCGACCTGATAGCGGCCGGCCTTTCCGCGACGCCCGAGAGGGCAAAGCGCGTCTCCTTTACGATTCCCTACGAAATAAGCCTGAGCTCTTTCATAGTGAAGGCCGATAGGGACGACATAAAGACCCTCGACGACCTTAAGGGCAAGGTCGTGGCAGTGCAGCTCGGAACGGTCCAGGACACGTACACCACGGGGCTTGGCACTGTGGAGGTTAAGCGCTTTCAAAAGTTCGACGACTGCGTGCGCGAAGTGAGCCTGGGGAGGGCCGATGCCTCCCTGATGGATCGCCCCGTGGCCAACAACTTCGTGGAGTCCGATGAGTTTAAGGGAAAAGTTAAAATCGCCTTCGACCAGGAGATAACGGGCGCCGGCAAGGCGTTGGCCATAAGAAAAGACGATACTGAGTTCCTTAAAGCTGTAGACGCGGTCTTACAAAAGATGAAGGACGACGGTCGCCTGGATGCCTTGCTTAAAAAATGGATGAAGTGGTAACAAACGAAGCCTTAGGGGACGGTTGCGCCCCCTAAGGCTTGTTTCCGAAAAACTGCTTGAAAAGCGAGAGAGGCTTTTTATTTGCCGTTGACTTGCTTAAACGGCGCTTAAACAGTGAGAGCAAAGTGAATAGCAAGCGCTTATTGTTGTTATTTAAGTTTTTAAGCGATATGGTTCAAATATTTACCCTTAAATTTAACCCAAAGCGCCTTACGAACAAAGGCTTTATGCGCGCACCTTTAGGGCGATGCTGTTTCCCGATGGGATCACCACGGCCTTTTTGGGCTTGGCTTCTTTAGCGATGTGCCTAAAGGCTTCGCCAAGCGAATGCGTGACCATGCCGGGATACTCTATGTCCGTCTTGGGTGTTACGAGAACGCTGTTGAGCTCCACCAGATTTTTCACCGTCTTTAGGGCTATAAAAGACGGTATTGTGAAATTCTGCCTCACCTCTTCGAGAGCGCTCCCGAAATCGTCCATGGCCTTCAGCAAAGTCGTGCCGAAATCGGGATATCCCAACCCCTCCGGCAAATCCGCCACCAGTATGAGCCCACCTCCGGGGCGCACGGCGCCGTATGTGGCGGAAACGGCCTTCACGGCCTGATACAGGTCTATGTCAAAGGGATAGCCGCCGCTCGAAACGATGACCAGATCCGCGGGTTCGTCTATGTAAAGCCCCTGGAGCGCTTCGGCTTCCTCTATGCCTTTGGCCCAGGCCTCTTCTATGCTTCCGGCCACGTAGGTCGCCGGCTTTCCCTCCTTGTCGCCGATCACGTTGAGCAAAAAGGATTTCTTGCCCTCTAAGGCTGTGCGCACAAACTCCATCATGTCTCGATGTATCGGGTTTTCGTCGAGCGATCCGCAGTGCACGCCTGGGTGAATGCCGTTGCCCGAAAAGGCGAGGCCGTGGTTGTGCTGGGTAGAGCGCTTGCCCGCAACGCCGGGTATAATCCCCTTGCGCCCGCCGCTGTAACCGGCCAGGTCGTGGTGCGTTATGCCGCCCAAGACCACCACGAGCTCCGCGTCCACGACGGCAGGATGAAGCTCGACGGGCGTTCCGGCAGTCGTCTTTTTGCCCAAGGGGGCAGCTTTGAGGGCATCGTGGGCTAAGATGCGGTCGCCAGAGCTGGGAGCAGAACCCAATATGAGCTCGATCTCCTCGTCCGTGGGCAGCCTGTGCTGTCCTCCTCCGATTACCCAATCCACGCTTTCTACGCCGCACTGAGCGAGCCTCCTTCTGACAGGCTCGGCCATGAGGGGCACGCGCTGCCATGCCCTCGTTGCGTCGGGCACGACGACAGCTATTTTGGAGACTCCCTTCGACAATTCCTCAAGCCTTGGGGAACCGATGCAGTGTTCCAAAGCTTCGTCCGCAGTGCGCCGCTTCACATGCCCTTCCTCGATGTGCGTCTCCTGCAGGGGCAGCAGCAGCTCGAAAACGATTTCATCCCTTCCGATGGGAAGGCGAACGGTAGGCATTCTCTCTCCTCCAGTCTTTGAGAAACTCCGATCCTCTCGGATGTAACCACAAGTATAAGTGTAATATATTTTAAGTGAATGTGAGTGTGAATGTGAATGTGAATGTGAGTGTGAGTGTGGATGTGAATGTGAATGTGAGTGTGAGTGTGAGTGTGGATGCGAAAGCGAGGGTGAGGGTGAGAGTGAGGGTGAGGGTGGACCCGGGCGTGAAATTTCCGAGGTTTCGGCTGTTGAAGTGCCCGACGATGGCCGAAAATAAGATAGGCCTTTTTGTAAAGCCAAAGCTAAAGCGCATATCCGTGAGGTGAATGGTATGAGGGCGATAAAAACGCTCAGGTTCGGAGTGCTTCAGATCAGCGAGGAGGACGTCGTCCGTTTTCCCAAAGGCATCCCCGGTTTTGCCGACCATACGGAGTGGGTCTTCGCCGGCGACGAAGATAGCCCCATAAAATGGCTCCAAAGCTTAAAAGACGGCGACGTGGCGCTCCCCGTGGCCCCGCCCGAACTGATTTTAGCCGATTACGACGCCAAGGTTTGCAGCGAAGACATTAAGGAAATCGAGGCCTCCTCGGCGGGAGAGTTGGCGCTTTTGGTGGTTATAACCATCCCGCCCGATGAACCGTGGCAGGCCACGGCCAACCTGCGCGCACCCTTAGTAGTAAATATCAATAAGCGTTTGGCTAAGCAGGTGATAGTCCAAAACGAGGAATACGCCGTGGCGCATCCGCTCTTTGACAGAGCGGCCAGGGAGGCGATGAGGGGCAGCTCGCACCCGGCTCCCGAGGAAGCTCGTGCGGGAGGGGGCGCTTAAGGTTGCTCGTGCTCTCGCGCAAAGCGGGCGAATCCATAATCTTGGGCGACGATATAGAGATAACAGTGCTCGAGGTCAAAGGAGACTCCGTAAAACTTGGTATAGAGGCGCCAAAAGAGATTCCCGTGTGGCGAAAAGAGCTGGCCGAAGAGATAGAGAAAGCCAACGTGGCCGCCGCTCGGGCAAAGGAGGCCGAGGCCTTGGCGCGTCTCTTCAAGTCTGCTAAGAAGTGACCGCGGGTGCGACTTAAGATGAAAACGAGCCGGGGATGGTGATATTTATATGGCTTCTTCCGTCTGGCAAAAAAACATAGAAGAACTAAAAAAACATCAGCCGCACCTCGAGGCCCTTTTAGAAGAGAAAAAGGTATCACTCGATAAAGAAAACGGCCTTTCAGGACGCGAGGTCAAAGAAACGCCTTCGGGCTTTTGGGTAAAAGGCTTAACGGAACGTCCTTTTTTCGAGCGCAAAGAAAGCCAGGGGCAAAAAGCTTCGCCAAAAAGCGCCTGCGTCCTTGTTATGGGCTGCGGGACGCCTTCTTACTTCATTAAAACCCTTAAAACCCTCGGCAAATCGGTGATGGCGGTCATCGTCGTAGAACCGAATATAAATTTGCTCTTGCACTTGCTCGACGAAGTCTTCGTGTATAAGCTTTTGCCTCCTTTTGTGAGGCTCGGTTTTGCCGTAAACGATGACGACGAGCTCGTTCAAGAGCTTTTGGGCGTTACAGTTGGCCCCCTTGGGACTTTCGCGGCAGGGGATTTAGAGTGCGTCGTTCACGAGGGGGAATGCGAGGCTGGTGGTGCCTTTAACGCCGTATTTTCAAAGCTTAAAGAGCGCATACTTATCAACCTGCAACTAATAGGAAACTCGGTGGAAGACACGCTTTTGGGCCTGCGCCAGATGGCGCTTGCCTCCCCCTGGGTCGTCTTTGGGCCAAAGCTCAGACATTTAGCCGGCGCCTTTAAAGATAGGCCCGCCGTCGTGGTTTCGGCAGGGCCATCGCTCGATAAAAACTTCGAGCTCCTTAAAGGAAAAGAAGACCGCCTCATCATAATCGCCACGGACACGGTGCTCAGGAAGCTCCTTAAAAACGGCATTAAACCTCACATAGTTTGCGCCTTGGAAAGGGGCCTCGTGGTTTTTGACAAGCACTTTAGAGACGTCGTAAAAGACTACAAGGAAGAGCTAAAAGACGTGCTTTTGGTGGTGCAGTCGGTTTGCGTGCCACAAATCGTCGGCACCTGGCCCGGCCCCAAGGCGGTTATAGGCAAAGCAGGCCTACCCCTCGACTTGTGGGTTGTGGCACAGCTTTTGGGCGGAGACGTAATTTCGTCAGGCGCCTCCGTGGCCCACATGTGCGCTACCGTAGCGGCAGCGCTTGGAGCTTCTTCCATCGCCCTCATAGGCCAAGACCTCGCCTACGGCCCTGAAGGCTTTACCCACAGCAAAGACACGGCCTGGGAAAAAGAAAAGTCGGGCGACGCCGCAGTGCCTAAAGAAAACCGCATCGAAGTTCCAGGGGCTTTGGGCGGGACCGTTTACACAAACAGGATATGGCTCATGTTCATCCGCCTTTTTGAACAGATGATACCGTCTCTTAAAGAGTCTGGCATAAACGTTTACGACTGCACCGAGGGGGGCGCGCTCATAAAAGGAACAGCTATAATACCTTTTAATGAGTTTTTAAGCAACTTCGTGGACTCACTTGAACCTCTTGACGTTACGCCATCTCAGGCGGCGACTTTAGCGGCAGAAGAAGATATAGTTTCCTCAGCGGAGCGCGTGCTTAAAAAAATCGACGAGGGCATAGGGGGCTTTAAGCTCTCTTTAAGCCTTTTGGACCGCCTCGAAAAAGAAAAGGCGCGCGTAACCTCACCCGGCCTTTCACCCGCCCAAAGGCAAAAGCTCGCTTACGAAGCTTCTTCTGTGATCGACGCGCTCCACGCCCAAAACAGGGTGTTAGAGTTTTTGGGGCAGACCTACGCGTACGCAACGCTACTTGAAATCATACGAACGCGGGAGCTAAGGGATATAGAGATGATCAAGCGGTGGGAAAAGGCCCACGATGAACTCATAGCGGCCCACCGGGTGGCCGCCAATTTTGCGATTCGATGGCTCAACTACACAAAAGAGGCGCTTAGCTCCTTCGTAAACGCGCCTCGAAATGTTTTGCCTTTTGACCTAAAGCCGCTTGCCGAGAAAGAAGCGTTAAAGCATTTAGAAAGCTTACTCGACGAAAGCGAGGCTTCAAGCGCCGCCCTAAACAAACCGCTGATAGATAACATCATCGCCAGGTGCGACCCCATTTCAGCAGACTGGCCATACAAAGTGTTTTGGAAGCTTGCCCTTCACCTTGAAAGCGAAGGCAGGTGCGAAGAGGGATGCGCTTTTATCTTTAAGGCCATAAAGCTGCTTGAAGATAGCACAGTCCAAACAGAAGAAGCAACCGCAATACTTAAAGATTGGGCGCGCCTTTTGGCTTCGCCCGACCTGTGCCGCCTCCCTCAAATAGAAACGGCAAAGGTAGCTTTAGGTAACGCCCTGCGCTACGCCCCTGAGGACGAAGAGATACAAAGCATGTGGAAGTCGCTTACCGAGCAAGAATACGTTACCTTTAGCGACCTCTTGCAAGTTGACCCTGAAAATGCCGCGATAAAGTGGAGGAAGCGCAAAGCCGAGGTCGAAAGCCTTATCGCCTGTGGCAAAGTCTTTGAGGCGCTCGGTGAAGCCTGGGAAATGGCAGAAAGCTTCTTGCAAGACCTACCAGATGAAAGCAGGGCTATGGCTTCTTGGTGCCTTTCTACGGCAGAAAAACTCATCCCCGCTTTGGGCGAAAAAGACGAAAGGATCGAGGCCTTTTTAGAAAAAATTAAGCAAAACCTCGACATTTTTAAAGAGCTTAGCGTTCCCGTGCCGGCGGGCCTTGCTAAAGAAATATTTTCTGGATTTGAGCTAAAGTTTGAAGCCACAAAGGCCGAATAAAGAAAAGAGGGGGTGGTGCCATAGATAGCAGAAGGTAGGGGAAAAGTTTTTAAACAGCAACAGTTTTTGTTCCAACGGCAGAGCAAGGATGCCCTGCCCGAGCATCAAAAAACAAGGAGGTTGAAAAGTTATGAGAGTTTACCACAATATTCCCGCTCTTTTTACTTACAACGCTTTAAACAGCACCAATGAAGCCCTGCAGAAGTCCATTAACAAGCTATCGACAGGTTTAAGGATCAACACCGCTGCCGACGACGCGGCGGGCCTTGCCATAAGCGAGAAGATGAGGGCTCAGGTTCGAGGCCTCGATATGGCCGTGAGGAACGCCCAGGACGGCATATCGATGATCCAAACTGCGGAAGGCGCACTGAACGAGACCCACTCGATCCTTCAGAGGATGAGGGAACTGGCAGTACAGGCCGCAAACGACACGCTAACGGCAAACGACCGCCAGGTCATCCAGCTTGAGATCGACCAGCTTAAAGAAGAGGTTGACCGCATCGCCTCGACCACGCAGTTCAACAAGAAAAAGCTCTTAGACGGCACGGCGTCTGTCCTTTGGTCAGCGGACAAGCTCGAGACCAAGGCCTTCGTGCGCGGCAGCCTGCGCCAAGTTGACCAGTTCGGCCAGAAGGCGGCCGCCGAAGGCAACTTTAAGATCTCCATCAACGCCACTCCGGGCCAGGGGCAAATTCAAAAAAGCGACGTGTTTAAGATCAAGCACGAAGACGTCATGATGAACGTGAGCGTAAACACGCTCAAAGGCGTCAATGACGTCAGCATCGACGGCCTCCCTGCCGGAGATTACAAGCTTAGTCTTGCAATTGGTCAGATATCAATTAACTCGACTGGTACTACTATAAATAGTATTGACTTGAGTGCAGCTGCAAACCTGGTGAGCTATTATGGTTATAGCGGAGTCATCGTGGCAGGTAGCGCTGCTTCAGCAAATGCCAACATACTCTTTGAGGTTATTGCTGTAAACACCGCAGCGGGCCAGGTTACGTTCCGCGGCGTCTCTTACGTATTGGACAAAGACGGCAACATGAATAATTACGTAGACGAAAATATAGTCGTCCCTCTCGCTGGGAATGGATTGACTGCTTATAACGGTCTCGGAGTGACAATAGACCTTACGCTGTCAAGTATTTCCAAGGCAGATAAGGGTGACAAACTTGTCTACCAAGTAAACGCTAAGGCAGATGTATCTAGCAACGAAATCGTAGCCACATGGGATTTTGAGGTTAACTCCGCATGGCCTTTAGGCTGGAACGGCGCGGGCTCGCTGGCATTTGCCTTTAATAATGCTGGCATCGACAACAAGACCGTCCACTTTAGGACGTTCTACCTCAACACCGCAAACGGCGTCACTTACGAGGGCGACATCAGTGCCCGCTTCGGCTCTTTGACGGGGATTGTAGCAGATGAATCCGTGATGGGCGCAAGCTTCACGGCGGCTTACATCGGGCAGGTCGCAGCTGATGACGTCATGCTCCGCGACCTCGACCGCTTCTGGGACGCTAACGGGCGCTTTTTGCTTGAAGATCCTCAAACCATAACGCTCATCCAGGGTGACGGCACAAAGGCTTCTGTTACGCTATACGCCACAGACACTATCAGAAACGTCCAGGAAAAGCTCAACGCCGCGATCCGCGACCAGTTGGGCCAGGGCCAATACGTGTCGAGCAATGCCGATAAGTTTGTAACTTACGTGTCCGAAGGCGATGATAAGGCCAATACGCCTGAGGCCCTCGCCGGGACCTTCGTCATCCGAAGCGTCGTCGCCGGAACTAACGGCGAAATAGCTTTTGCCGGTGACGAAGACGTCATAAAGGCCTTGAGCCTCAGCGTAATCCAAAACTCCAAGGAAAACGAGTTCCGCGTATCAGTCCAGGATGCCCACAGCGGCGCCACGGTAGCTTCCAACACCAAGGTGACGGGTAACATGCTTATAGGCATAGTGCACCCGAACGTCGACGTCGAGTTTGACCCGATGGCCGACATCGCTATCGCCTGGAACGACAACACGAAACAGTTTGAACTTTCAGCCGAAACGACCACCTATGAAACTTATCTACATCTGGCCGACAACTCCACGGTGTTTCAGATCGGCGCCAACGAGAGTGAAGACATGGGCATAGACATCGGCAACATGTCGTCTCGCGCTCTTGGCATCCACAGGGTGCTGGTCACCGACCGCGACTCGGCGTCCCGTTCCATAACGATCATAGACTCTGCCTTGGACCGCGTTTCTAACCAAAGGGCAAAGCTCGGCGCATATCAAAACAGGTTGGAACACACCATAAATAACTTGAACACCGCTTCTCAGAACCTGACCGCTGCCGAAAGCCGCATCCGCGACCTCGACATGGCCCAGGAAATGATGAACTTTACGAAGCTTCAAATACTCATGCAGGCCGGTAACGCGATGCTAGCTCAGGCTAACACGCTGCCTCAGGCAGTGCTCCAGCTCTTGCGGTAGCAGTAGCACGAAGGAGGGGGCTTCCCCCTCCTTCCCCCTTTGGGGTCAGGTCTTTAATTTTTTTGTTTCTTAGCTTCCCCTAACTTTATACCTACCCCGTGGGGGATTAGTTTTTGCTTTTTTAATGTTTTTTAAGACTGTCGCAATCTTAAAGGGGGTTAAACCGTGAGCGCGGGCGGCCTCGACAGCCTAAAACAGGTTTCTCATGAAGGAAGTTTTTTGCGGGAAATAGCAACTGAGGCGGGCAGACGCCTCTTAAAAAACGGTCCTATTGAGGTTGAGGCTCCTTTAAAGTTGGCCGAAGGCAGGCGGCAGGAGCAGGAAGCTGAACCTGCCCTCGCCAAAGAAGGGCTTGCCTCCGCCGTTCGTAAGGCAGAAGAAATGGCCCGCATCTTCGACAGGAGTTTGCGCTTTGAATATGTGGAAGAGGCCGGCATGTACCAGGTTCACGTCATCGACACCGTCAGGGATGAAGTGATCCGCAAGATTCCGCCGGATGAGCTCATCCGCTTTATCGCATACATAAACGAAATGCTCGGCGCTCTGCTCGATGTGGAAGCCTGAAGTTATAATCGCAAATCAGGCCTAACGATGTTGCCTGTCAAAGACTGGCGTGGCAGCAGGCTTTGGGTTAGTCAAGCATCTTTAAAACTTCCGACTTAGACTCGGCGTCGAGTATGGCTTCGGCGGCTGCGTCGAGCTTCGCTTCGTCGTTTATCGAACGTATCTTTTCTTTTTCCCAATGCGTTAAGCCGAATTTGCGGCGAAGCTGTTTTATCAAGGTGGTTTGTTTGCCTTCCATCTTGCCGCGCTTTATCAGCTTCTCAGCCAGTGACGGCATCACTTCTTCACCTCCGAGTTTCTTCACTATTTCCCACACGGTCTCTTCTTCTACGTCCAAGGCATAGATCATGTACCAAAATAAGGTCAGTTTGTCCCTCTCGGGCAGTAATATTATATCAGTTACGCCCATGATGCTTGAGGCATCTTGGCGGGGCACGTATTTCATAAGTTCAAGGCTTGCGGCAAGGAATGCGTTGCCTTTGGCTTTTTGCCTTATTTCTTCGTCTGAAAACAGGCTTAAGTCGATTAGGGCGTATTTAAATTCAGGCATGTAAGGCTTTATCGTTTCTTTTTAGCTCTTAAATTGGCCTTGGAAGTTCGTAGGTATGTTCCACTCCTGGCCGCCATGGTATACGACTACTGGTATTATAGGCGTTAGGGGTTTGTTTTCTTTCTTCCGTTCATCCCATGTCGCGTACATATAGCCCAGCATTTGAAGCAACACGCCCTCATCGGGATAAGATTTGTGCTCGAATATGAAATAGACTTGAGCCTTTGTGTCGTCTATATTGCATTTTACTGCCAAGTCCATGTGATACTTCGTATATCTCCTGACCTTTTCCGTCGGAAGCATCTTCATGTTGTTTAAGCTTATTTCCGTGGAGAGCTCCTGAGGCAAAAACTCCTCGATGAACTGTTTTACGTTCACGCTGTCTGACATTACGGCCTTAAAAAACCTGTCGTGAGGGTCCTTAGGAGATAGGTCTTTTTCTTTCATGAAAGATGCCTCCAAATCTAATAGATTGAGTTTCTATATCGACACGGCTTATTTTACATGAGCGCGGGCGGCCTCGGGCGGCCTAAAAACAAATTTCTCTTTAAAATGGCGATCGAAGCCCATTCAGCGAGATCATATTACCACTGACAGCTCTCATTTTTTACGTTATGCAATAAACAAGCTGCCGTTTGTGTTTTGTAAAGCGTGGTCGCGCGTCGATGGGATATTTGCCATCGAACCGGTGCTGACCGGGCCGTTTGCATCGTCCTCATATTCGCCGAGCCTCTTGCGTCTAAGGGCGGTCGGGTCGAGTGTATAATATGGGCGAACGCGGAGCTGAAGCGGCAAAAGGAGAGCAAGGATTGAAAACCATGGTGCGTGTGCACGAAGACCTCATAATAAAAGTCGTCGTTCCGATTTTGGAAGAGCTAAAGGAAATAGCAGGGGCCTACCTTTTTGGTTCAGCTCTGGAGCTGTGCCGGCCAGACAGCGACGTCGACATAGGGTTGGTCATAAAGCCGTTGAGCGGGGAGCCTGAAACCTATTACTTTAAGACGGCTCTTGCTGTAGAGAATCGCCTTGGTCGGCTCGATGGGCACCCTTTTGACATCATACCTTTGAATACGGCTAACAGCATTTTTGCCTTTAAAGTGATAAAAAACGGGCATTTGATCTACGATCGAGATCATGAAACGATCACCGACTTTATTGAAATCATAAGCCGCCGCTATGGGGAAAATTACCCACGCTATATTAAAAGCCTAAAAGACATTGTGGGAGCATAAGAGATGACCTTAGATATAGAGCGCATCGAACGGAAGATCGCCTATATTCGTGAGCAGATAAATACTATTAACAAAATAAACTTGTGGAGAACAAGATATTTTTCAAGACCCGTTGAAGCTAAGTGGCTTAAAGTATCTTTTACAGACGAGCATCGAAGCGATGATCGACATAGCCTAGCCTGTGGCTGCCAAAGAGTTTTGTTACCCACCAAACGACGCTCGAGATACCCTGAAGGTGCTAATGGAAAAGGGTGTTATTTCAGCCTCAGAGTTTGATACCTATGTTGCTATGGTGGGCCTTCAGAACCGTCTGGTTCATGGTTATGAGAGGGTATCGGCTGAAGTGTTGTATGAAGTTGTAACAAAACAACTAGACGACTTCGAGAAATTTATCGGATCAATTATGCCGATAATTCGCTCAAGAAAATCAGACCGTTAATCTAAAAAATAGCCACCCATTGTCCTGTGGTTCAGATACTGGATTGATTGTAAGTCCTTAAGACGTCTCCTGCGGGTTTTTGCATAGATATGGCGAGCTCGCCCTGCCTTTACACCGCGTAAAACCCACAAAGCTGCCGTTTATTTACGCTCACATCCACTTCTGCATAATGCCAGTTGCCACTGAAGGAAAAAGCAGGCCGGCTTCCTTCCATTTTGTAATCAAATGGTCACCAACCAATATTCGATCACTCCTGCTCGTTACAGCAGCGATGATAACTTCTTGACGGCCTTGATGATAAGCGTCTGAGCTCACTATCAATGCGGGGCGCCGCTTTATGCCGGTCTCGTCGGAAAAGACGAAGTTAACCAGCACTATGTCTCCTCGCTTATACTCGATCATAGGCCCCGTCTTTTTCGTTGTCCCAAACTTCGGCAAGCACTGGGTCTACTTCGGCTGTAAGCGCAATTAAACCGTTGGCGTCATTCTCAAATGCGCTTTTTTTGAGGGCTTTATCAAGCTCGTCCTTGCGGAAACGCCAAGAGCCTCTCTTGCTGGTCCTATAACCCGTCAATTTTTTCTCGTGGCAAAGCCTGTAAATTGTCCGCTTTGATACCCGCAGACGCTTAGCAGCCTCATCTACCGTAAACCACTCTTGTTGTGTCGTCACGCTTTTGTCTCCACGTCTTTATTTATCAAGTTCTGGCAAAAGTTTAGCTTTTTGGCAAGAATTTGCAACCACTTGAGGCCACTAATCTTTGTTTTCTCTCACCTTCATATCCACGCTCATTTGTTCACATCTCACGCCTTACGTTTCACATCCCCATTTAGCCTCGCTTAACCCTTGTCTTTATCGCTCGCTCTCGCTTTCGCCACATATTTTCAAGGGTTCATTGTCGCTATAGCCTCACTTTAGCTGCCTATGTGACCCCACGACAGGGGTGTCCCGCGCTTTATGTCGCAAGAGGCTTTCTTTCCCAGCACTTCTTTCAAGAATTTAGGGGGCAGGCCATGGCCGGGCCTGATAGAACGGACGTTGTCTTCCGTAAAACCCTCACCAGCTTTTACGTCTTTAACGACAAATAAGGAGCGCCTAAAAACTCGGCTCTTTGCCTCTTTTTCACTTACTCCGTAATATACTTTACCGAGCGTTTTTTCAGCAGCCCTCACAGCTTCGACCATGGCTTTCAATTCGTGCGGCTCTATAGAAAAGGCAGAATCTGGGCCTGGAAAATCGCGCGACAGTGTAAAGTGCTTTTCTATAATGCAGGCTCCTAACGCGACCGCAGCGACAGGCGCTGCTATTCCCAAGGTATGGTCAGATAGCCCCACTGGAAGGCCAAAGCCTTCGGCCATGTGTGGGATGGTGCGCAGGTTCATCTCTTCAAGAGGGGCGGGGTAGGCGCTATTGCATTTAAGCAGGGCAACTTGAGAAGCTCCAGCGCCTTTAGCGGCGCTAACGGCTTCGTCTATCTCGGCCAATGTCGCCATACCAGTAGATATGATTAAGGGCTTTCCTGTTCGGGCCATCTTTTCTATAAGCGGGATATCGACGATTTCAAACGAAGCGACCTTATGGACTGGCACGTCCATTTCTTCCAAGAAATCCACAGCCGTGGAGTCAAAAGCCGTGGAGAATAAGTCTAACCCTAAATCGTTTGCGATCTCTTTTAGTTTAGGCTGCCATTCCCAAGGCATGTAGGCCTCAGAGTATAAATCGTAAAGCACGCGCCCTTCCCAAATAGTCCCGTCTATACGAAATTCGGGGGCATCGGACTTAATAGTTATGGTATCTGGGGTATATGTCTGAAGTTTCACCGCATCGGCCCCAGCTTCTTTGGCGGCATGCAAAATCCTTACAGCTTGGTTGAAGTCTCCATTGTGGTTGGCTGACATCTCTGCAATGACGTAAACCGGACATTCTTGCCCAATGCGTCGCTTGCCAATTTCTATATGTGAACTCACCGCTTTTTACCTCCTATCGGATAGAACGTATCATTTCGAAAGCCTCAACAGCCTCTCTGCCTACAACAGTTCCCCAGCGGCGTGAAATAGCGCAAATCGCTTCAGGGGATCGTGGGTGAGGAAATGCGCGAACTTCTGTATCGTAGCAAGATAAGGCTTTGATTTTAACGTTTACAGTCTTGCTGATGTCTACAAAGACGTTGGGGTGGAAAGTGGGGTCAAACTGCTGGAAGCTCCACTCCGTAGATGAAGGGACCTCAAAGGCACAAATTTCCCGCACAGATTGATCTTCCACAGGGCGCGTCGCCGTCAGCACCGCCCGGTGCATTATAACGTGGTCTATATTTAGGTCGCCGCCATGATGAGTAAAGATTACTCGGGGTTGCAAGTGCTCTATCAGCCCTTCAATAATCTTAATTACATCCAATAGCGGCACGGTATCGAAACGATTGTCGGGTAAACCGTAAAGAAAAAGGTCTTTAGCGCCCAATAATCCTGCCGCTTTCTCGCAACGGCCCTGAAGCTCCTTAACCAGCGTCTGGTCGGCTTCTTCTCGCTTTTCGTAGCGGGACGTGATGCCTTCGCCCAAAATGGCAATGTAAACGTCGTGCCCTTCTTGGGTTAGTCGAGCGATAGTGCCACCGCAACCAAGGACTTCGTCATCGGGGTGCGCAGCCACAACTAAAATATTCATGAAACATCGCTATCTTTCAAGGGTCTTATGGTTACATCGGCCACAATGCGTCCATCATATAGCGCTGCCCTGCTAAATTCATACAAAAAACCTCTACATTTGATAAAGGCACGGGGATACCCTTCGGCGTCGAGCATGCGGATAAAATCATATAACGCTTGTAGTGAATTAAGTTCAGGAATTTCGCTTTCTTCTGGCTTACGCCGTTTAAATACCAGGGGTTCTCCAATTTGGGGCACTGGTTCTGGTTGCTCTTTAATAATACACTTGACCATTTCTGCAGCAAGGTAGGCAGTACGTATGTAAATCTCTTCAGCGTTGCCTTCAAGGCAAAGGTCCTTTTTTAAATAAACAGGGCCGGCGTCGAAGTCTTGTGTCATGCGCAAAGCGGTGAGCTTGGTGTGCCGATGCCCTCTAATAATGAGATTTTGAAGAGGACTTCCCCCACGTCCGTAGGGAACATCAGTCATATGAAAACACACACACTCATAATTATTAATAATCTCATTAGGAACTTTCCAAGACCAGTGAAGAAAGAATATATACCGCGGGTTAATTCTTTTAACACTATCGAGGGTTAGCTCCTGCGGCGAACTAACAAAATACCACTTCCCAGGTAGCTTGTTTATAACCTCTTCAAACACACGCCTATTCCATGGTTTGCTACCAGCCACGATGTATACACATTTTTCTTCAATAGAGCTCATTTTATCTCTCCATCACATAATGTTTTGCCTTGTGTCCTTTTGCGGTATCTATTCCAATATATCTAAATCCAGCTTTTTCAAAGCTCTTGGTCGAGCTAATATTGTCTGGCTTAATAAATGCATGCACTGTTTTAACCATCGTGTTCTGAAATAGCTCTTTTACTCCATTTTCGATAATATAAGCTCCATATCCTAAGCCACGCTTACCTTTATCTATACTCACATCAACTTCTGCCTGTTCGCCCTCGATGTCAAATCGTATTTGCCCAATAGGGATGCCTTTTTGGTCTTCTGCAATAAAGACAAGACAATTAGGATCGCTTAGTTTGTCATTGAACCACTTTACATGCTCTTCCCAAGGAATCAGCACTGAACAAAACGCCGACTCTCTAACTTGCGCATCGTTTGCCCATTCCCACAGTAGCTGGCAATCCTCTTCGCATGCAGGTCTCAACCTAAGGGCTTTTAGACCCATATAACATAAAACCCTTATGGCTCCTTTGCCATCCACTATTTGCTGTCCGCACTGATTCATTTCTGCACGGCGTTTTTGATTTAGCAGCAAACTCAGCAAAGGTTCTGCTATTTCTGAAGAAGATAAATTATAATACCAACCTAGGTTTAAAGCGCAACCCGCATCGTTAAACGCTTCAGCGACCAGGCGCTGGTTTTTCGCCAGCGCTATAACAATAAATGGTAAGCCTGAGAATACCAGCTCCCAGCAGGTTGTGCCGCCCGCAGCTATTGCGATGTCGGCCCAGCTCATGAGTTCTGCCATGTTGGGCACATCGCGCATCAAAATAATGGAGTGCCTCGACGTGCGTGCAGCTCTTTCTAAAGCTTCATAATGCGGGTTAGTCGGCCCAACTACTACCGCCACTTCGAGCGGTTCAAAATCGACCATGTTTATGGCGTTAATCACCTTTAAGGTTACGTTTTTAGGGTCAGAGCCGCCCATCGTAACGAGCAACTTACGAGCTACTTCCGGCACTTCCCTCTTCCATCCGCGCCACTTTAAAAACTCACGCCGCAAAAGCACATATTTTGTGCCCAAAAGTAGCTTCGTATAAGGCTCGCAGGAGTACGGAAGGCTTTCGGCGTGGAGGTTTTGGTTTAAGACTATATCGGCGTAGTAGTGGCCGGCATGCCCATAGTCATCGATAGCAAGCAGCGGGTGTCCCGACTCCTTGACCAAGCGCTGGTATGAGGAGTCAAAGTGATAGCCGTCGATAACAAGCCAGGCCCCCTTGTGTTCTTCTAAGATCTGCCTTGTCGTCTGCCAATCTTGGGGGTGAGGGTATGGGTTTTCTATTTTATGCACCCTAAAACCTTCCTCATAAAGGCGGCCGAGCAGGTTGTCGTTTGAGCATGCAGTGGCGAAAACGACCTCACCGCCACCGTCTTTCCATCCTTGAGCCAGGGCGAGGCAGCGCATTAAGTGACCGCTACCTATATGAAGGCCGGCATCGGCACGGATAATAAGAGGTTCTAATGTTACCACGCGGAAAATCCCCCATCCACAACCAGACATTCACCGGTAATGTAAGAAGCCTCATCTGAAGATAAAAATGCTACGGCGTTAGCGATCTCTTCTGGAGCAGCCATGCGTCCCAACATTGTCTTTCTGGCGTAGTTACTTACAAATTCATCGGACTGTCTTGAAGCGGAACGAACACCACCAGCTACAATAGCATTAACTCGGACGCCTTGTCGCCCCCAAAGCGCTGCCAAGTACCTGACAAGCCCCAACATTCCGGCTTTAACCGCAGCATACTGAGGTGGCGTAAAAAGCATCCCTGGAGGATAAATAGAATGATCTACACCAACTATGCTATATATTGAAGACAAAAACACAATGCTAGCCGTCTTATCTGAACCAAGCCGTGTAACTATATTCCGAGCACAAAGAAAATGACCCGCCACATCCACTTTAAACAACTGCACGAAATTATCATGGGTTAACTGTTCAAAAGGTGTTGCAAGACCATCGCGCAACGATGCATTAGCTATCAATATTGTTGGAACTCCAACCTTTTTCGCCATTTGCTCAAAGGCAAACTCAATGCTACTTTCATCCGTCAAGTCCAACTCGACAGGGAATAACTTAGTAGCGCAGTCACTGGCCTGCTCGCTGATCCACTCTTTTGCCTTTTCAATCCGCCGTGAAGCAACTATTACCCTTACATCAGAGGCTGCCAACCTTAGTGTAATAGCTTTTCCCAATAGACCCGTCGCACCTGTTACCAATGCGATACAGCCGGACAGCCCTTTCATTTACTTCTCCTCCTAAGAAAAAACTCACATAGATCAAAATCAAATTGGGTTCCTACATGAACGGACCGTTCCTCCGGAGTTTCTATCACGCCTAATCGATAGCCAAAAAAATGTCCTGTTTTTTGTAGCTCGTTCAGTTTCGCAATTTTGATTGAACCATTGGGACGATATACGGAGGGCAGTAGAGGGCGTTCTTGCATATATTTATCGCCAAAATATCTCCGCCAATAACCACTTTCTTCGTCTGGTATCACAGCCCAATGGAAATAGTGCGGGTCAATCTTAGTAACGCTAACTACATAATCCAAATCTCCTTGCAAGAAACGATCCACACCCGCTCTTAAATCCTCAACAGAACGTAACGGAGAAGTAGGTTGCAAACAAACCAAGGCTTCTTTGTGCTGCCCTTTGTTTTTAAGAAACTCGGCTATATATTGACATGGTTTGTGAGAAGCCACCAAATCTCCACACAATTCCGGTGGCACCAAAGTGGGCACGCTTGCGCCGTAGCGGCGAGCCACTTCCGCGATAGTTACGTCTTCTGTGCTTACATAAACATTATCGAATAGGCCAGAATCAAGAGCTGCTTCAATTGAATAAGCAATCATGGGTTTGCCAGCTAAAGGCAACAAATTCTTGCCTGGAAGCCTCTTGCTACCTGCCCTGGCAGGAATACAGCATAGCATTTTATCGATCATAAAATTGTCCCCCTAGGAATGGTTTACTATCCACAGGCTCAAGAGGAGACTTCTCGTCTCTTTGCCATAGGCCTCGCACTAACACATCAGCGAATTCAACATCTTCCATGCAATCCAAATCCACGCCTCTGTTTGCATCCATCACCGCTAAATGAAAAGGGTCTCCGTAAAAAGCCCGCTGCGAAACAAAAGCAGATGCTCTTGCCCACCAAATTGCGCCTGTCGGGCAATAAGCTTTTTTAAGATGTTGGCTTAGGGTATTATGCGCTGGGCCGAATAACCAATTTCCTTTGCCCTCATCATCCATTGTCAATGCCCAGTGTGGATAAACCACCCTATATGGCACGACGGATATCTGAAAAAGCCTACGATTAGCCTCAAAAAGGCGGTAATGTTCAATGATGTCATCGCTGCGTCTTAAGGGGCAGTTTGGCATGAGTTGGCATATTATGTCCACTTTTGCACCCTGACTCCCCACAGTTTTAAGTGCATGTAGTTCCACATCTACGAGGGAAGCCTCATCTGTAGCCAACTCCTCAGGACGAGGTAGATATTCAGCGCCATACCACTCGGCAACCTTGCCAATAAAAGGGTCATCCGTCGTGACTATAACTCTATCAAATAGCCCGCTCCTCAAAGCAGCAGCAATAGTATATGCGAGCATCGGGTGACCAAAAAATGGATAAATGTTTTTACTGGGGATCCGCTTAGAGCCTCCACGCGCGGGTATAAGCGCAATAAGAAATTGATTATTTATAGTCAATACATATCACCTTTCTCCGTTGTGATGCGCAATGTGCTGCAAGGGCCACTTGTAATGTTTGATAGCTTTCTTTCAAGCTAACTAACGACGCATCTTCACAAGTTACTCGTGCCAAAAAGTGTTCTACTTCGGCTATGTATGTTTGGTTCGGATCAAATTCATAAGAAATAGTTTCCCAACCGGCTCCATCGGCTCTAAAAATTTGGACCTCGCTTTTTGAATAATCCCAAACTATAGTGCCCTTTTCACCTGCAAGCTTGCACAATCTGGCATAACCACGCTGCACAAAATCCATGTGGATGTCAGCCTGGGTGCCATTTTCGAAGCGCAACAATATAGTCGCGCAATCTTCGACGTTTACTATTAAATTGCTCACCTTGCCAGCCATGCATATTAATTCTATAGGGCGCCCTAACAACCAAATGACATAATCAAGCTCGTGCGAACCATCCAGGATAATGCCGCCACCCAAATCTCTTCTGGCCGTATAGCTTTGCCGGTAATCCTGCCATGGTCGCCAATCTGGAAGATACTGCCCTACTTCAGCATATGCCCACAAGACCCGTCCTATTGTGCCTTCATCAACTAATTGCTTAACTTTTAGAAGTCCAGGATGAAAACGTAAATTGTAACCCACTTGGACAACACGTCGACGACTTTCAGCCTCAGTGATCAATTCAGCAACAGCATCGAGCGTATGTGAAAGTGGCTTCTCAATGAACACATGCGCGTTAACTCGCACGGCTTTTAAAGCCTGGGGGACATGAAATATGGGTGGCGTGCATATGAATACCAACTCTGGCTTAATCGACGCCAATGCTTCATCAAAATCGCTAAACGGTTTCACATTTAGTTCGGTCACCATAGGTGCCAATCGTTCTTGGTCGGCGTCGCAAGCTGCTAAATGTTGGATTCCTATTTTACGCAAATTACGCAAGTGTCGCCTACCAATGGAACCTGACCCAACTACTAAAACGGAGTAATCTAACACTTGCCCGCTCATTGTTAACAGCTAACGACCTTTCGCACTGCAGCTACAACATTACTTACATCATTGTCGCTCATGGCGTAAAAGAGGGGAAGCGTTATGATCTCTTCGTATGCCTCTTCGGCTACCGGGCATAGGCCCTTTTTGTAACCGAGCTTTTGGTAGTAAGGGTGCCAGTACACCGGGATGTAGTGGACATTTACGCCTATGCCTTCGTTTCTAAGCGATGAAAATATGTCTTTTCTGTCGATTTTTCTGTCGATGCTTATTTTGTTTAGATCTAACTTTACCACGTATAAATGCCATGCCGAATTTCTATCGGCCTTCTGGGTTAAGGGCCTTACCGCTTCGATTCTTGAAAAAGCTTCGTTGTAAAAGGCGGCCAATTCCCTGCGGCGCGACACGTTTTGGTCGAGCCTCTTTAGCTGGCTCAAGCCCAAGGCGCAGTTTATGTCGGGCAGGCGGTAGTTGTAGCCCAAATCGACCATTTCGTAAAACCAAGAGCCGCACCTTTCGCGCTCTCTGTGGTCGCTCGTGATGCCGTGGTTTCTAAAGATGCGCATGACTTTAGCCAACTCTGGGTCGTCTGTAGTTACCATCCCACCTTCGCCAGTCGTAATGTGCTTTACTGGGTGGAAGCTAAAGACAGTCATGTCCGCGAGGGCACCGACGCTACGACCTTTGTACGTGGCGCCCAAGGCATGGCAAGCGTCGGCTATCAGCGTGAGGTTGTGCCTTTTAGCTATATTCTTCAGCTCGTCGTAATCGCAGGGTTGGCCCGCATAATCGACGGCTACTATGGCCTTGGTCTTAGGGGTTATCTTTTCTTCTATTTCACTTACGTCGATGAGCAGGGTTTCGGGCTCCACGTCAGAAAAGACAGGGCGAGCCCCCTGGTAGAGGACGCAGTTTGCGGTGGCAGCAAACGTCATGGGGGTGGTTATCACTTCGTCTTCTGGCCCTATGCGGGCGGCGAAGGCAGCCGCATGTAGCGCTGCCGTCCCGCTGCTTAAAGCTACCGCGTATCGCGAGCCCACTTTCGCGGCAAAGGCTTCCTCAAACTCTTCAACTTTAGGCCCAGTTGTGAGCCAGTCGAACCTTAAGACGTCCGAAACAGCTTTTACGTCTTCTTCCGTTACCCATTGGCGCCCGTAGGGGATAGCGCTCATATATATCGCCTGCCTAAACCTTAAAAATTTACCTTATTCTAACTCTTTTATCATGTTTGTAAGCTCCTGGGGCGAAAGCCACCAGGAGTTGTTGTCGCTGGTGTAGGCGAAGCCTTCAGGAACAGGCTTGCTCCCTTTAGAGTTATTTTTGTCCCAAAAGGGGTGCTCAGGCTCTATTACGAAACTGTCGTCGTATTCCACGGCGTGGCGCGACTCTTCTTCCGTTAAGAGGCATTCGTGCAGCTTCTCCCCCGGCCTTATGCCAACTACCTCAAGCTCTGCTTCGGGGGCGATGCACTTTGCGAGGTCCACTATCTTCATGCTGGGTATTTTTGGTATAAAGATTTCCCCGCCCTTCATCCTTTCTATAGAATTTATCACGAAGCGCACGCCTTGGTCTAAGGTTATCCAAAACCTGGTCATCCGATCGTCGGTTATCGTGAGTTTGCCTGTGCGCCTTTGTTCTAAAAATAGCGGAATGACGCTTCCCCTGCTTCCCACCACGTTGCCGTATCTTACGACGGAAAAGCGCGTCTTTTTGCCGCCAGTATACGCGTTGCCGTGAACGAATAGCTTTTCTGCCACGAGCTTTGTAGCGCCATAAAGGTTGACAGGGCAAACCGCCTTGTCTGTGCTTATGGCGAGTACCTTTTCGACGCCGTTGTCTATGGCGGCGTCGATTATGTTAGAGGCGCCATCTATGTTGGTTTTAACGGCCTCGATGGGGTTATACTCGCACGTTGGCACTTGCTTCAATGCCGCGGCGTGGACGATGATATCCACGCCGTTTGCTGCTCGATACAAGCGGTCTTTGTCGCGCACGTCTCCTATAAAGAAGCGAAGGCGCGGATCTCCATTAAAGCGCTTGCGCATCTCCATCTGGAGAAATTCTCCCCTGGAAAATATCCGAACCGCCTTGGGGTTATGCTCTTTTAAGGCCATTTCGGTGAACTTCTTTCCGAAAGAGCCGGTGCCCCCGGTTAAAAGAATGGTCTTTGCGGTAAGAGCCACTTTGAGCGAACCTCCTGTGCGATAAAGGTTACCTTTGCATCACAAGTTTCTACAAAGAGCCTGCATATATGTTTCGACCTTATCGGCCGAAGTTGAAAGCGATTTTTGCCATTTGCGCAGGTTTTGCCGCGCACAGGTTTTCGCCTATTTTTTAAAGGGATACAAGGAACCCCCTTTCTTTGTCCCTCACTCTCACCTTCACATCCACCTTCACATCCACCTTCACCTATCACCTTTTAGCATATAATAAAAAACTAAAGACAAGACGCTTATCGCCGCAAAAGGTCGCCGCGCAGGTGCGGTCTTCGGCGGTTGATATTTTAGAGAGGGGCGACGTTTGAGCAAACCACGAAAGTCCTTAGCGCAAAACCTCATATGGTGGTCGCTGTTACTCTTGGCGCGCTTCTTCAGGTTCCTGCCTCACGGTGTCTCTTTGTCTTTGGGGTCTGCCGTAGCCACAGCGGTGTGGTCTTTGAGCGGGCGCAGGGTGAGGGAAGCGGAAGCGCGATGCGCCAGAGCCCTAAGGGTAGACCCGTCGGAGGCCCGAAGAATCGTGCGCCTTTCTTATGTAAACTTGGGGCGCAGCCTTGCGGAGGCGCTGCGCTTCCCCGTAATTAAAGGTAAAATAGGGGAAATTGTGGAAGCGCACGGCCTCGAGAATCTGGATCGCGCCCTCGCGCTCGGGAAAGGGGTCATACTCCTCACGGGGCACTTGGGCAACTGGGAGCTCGCCGCCGCCTATTTAGGCATAAAAGGTTATCCTATGAAGGTGGTAGGGGCCGAGCAGCGCGACGATCGCCTCACCGATATGCTCGTTGAGCTGAGGAAAGGCGTCGGCGTAACGACTATAGGTAAGGGCTTCGACTTAAGAGGCGCGATAGGATGCCTGAGGCGCGGTGAGATCTTGGGCGTATTGCTTGACCAGGATGCCAAGGAAAAGGGAATTGTGGCGCCGTTTTTAGGGCTGCCCGCGAGCACCCCTTACGGTCCCGTGAAGCTCGCTCAGAGGATGGGTTCGCCCATAGTGCCGCTTTTCATCGTGCGCCGCGACTCTGTGCGCCGACACGACCTTTACGTACTCCCTCCGCTCGAGGTCACCGCAGACGTGAAAGCCTCGGTGACGCGGTGCAATGATGTCATAAGCGAGTGGATAGCACGATTTCCCGAAGGTTGGCTTTGGCTTTATCCGCGTTGGGCTTCCACCGTGAAAGGGGACTAGTGCCGTGGAGTTGGGCATCGACCCTGGTCGAGCCAAGGTGGGGTTTGCCTTTGTGGAAGGGGAAAGCCTTTTAGGTTCAGGCGTCGTGCCAAAGGCTCTCTTTGGCGATTTTGTGCGGATCGTTGCGGCGCAGTCTTGGGGATCGCTCACTTCCTGGCTTTTGGAGGGAGATGCGGGCTCCTTGGAGGGGCGCCGCATTGATGTTATAGTTATAGGAGGAGGAACTGGAGCGGAGGATGTGAGGGCGGAATTAGAAAGAGCGGGATTTAGCGTGGCCATGGTCGAAGAGGCGTTTTCGACGCTCGAGGCCCGCTCTCTGTATTGGAAGCTTCACCCGCCCAGGGGATGGCGCAGGATCATACCGCTTTCACTTCTCGTTCCGCCTCGGGATTTGGACGACTTAGCTGCGTGGATTCTGGTTTTGCGATTCCGTGCTTCTTCGTGGAGGTAATGAGATTGGATGCTGCTACAATAACTGCACTGGTAAACAGCTTTGGCGAAGCTTTGGTTTCCGTAAGCCAAAGCTTGGGGGTCTCGGTTACGATAGACAAGGCCAACGTTAAACCGGGCGTTAACGCGCCGGGTAGCCGCCTTGCGGCCTCTGTGGGGTTCGTGACCTCGAATGTTCAGGGCACGGTGGCCGTCATGATCAACGAGGATAGCTTCAGCCAATACGTGACGGCCATGTCCGGAGGGATGCTCAAGCCGGACGTAAACGACCCCGTTGCTCTGAGCGTCATAGGGGAATTTGCCAACATGGTGGGCGGACACGCAACCATGAAGGTCAGCTCCGAGAGGATTGACCTCACCCCTCCGCAGCTTTTCGTGGGCCATGAGATAAAAGCCGTCTCGTTTCAGGGTGAGTCGGTGAAATCGTTCACGGTTCCCTTTAGGGTGGAGGGCAACGGGATGGTGTTTTTGGTGTTGGCTATCCATGAATGACGATCATATCAGGTGACGGCTGTGGTTCAGGGAGAAGAGAGCAAAGAGCGACACCTTGAGGACCTTTTGGCCTACGTCGTGGGGATGCCTGTCGACGAGATAGAAAGATTGATGGCGACGTACAGGGAATCGGGCGCGAAAGAAAGCCCGGCAGCTCTGTTGGGCTTTCTGGCCCGCTCGGGCAGGAAATACACCCTTCTCTGGGTCGTAATGTCTTACACCGACGAGGTGTCGATAGTCGCGGCTGCGCTCTTCGGACCGGATAAAGCCCTCATCTGGGAAGGGGCTTCGGCTGTGCCCTATGGCGCAGACAGCGGTTCATTCAAGCTTTGGAACCGTGTCCTCGAGTTAGCTTCCGGCATTGCTCTCGGCAAGCCTTCTCCGGTTTCCGAGTCCGATTTCTGGATGGCCCAGCAGATTGCCCGCCACGTGCGCGCCGTGTGGCCCGAATCTGCCCCTCAACTGTTGATAGAGGCAGAAGAAGCGCCCTTCTCTGAGGCGCAGGAGGGCGAGGAAAAATACCTCGAACTGAAGGTCATCGCCCTGAAGAAGGCCGTGGAGCTCGAGAAGGAACTCAGAGATCGGGCGGGGCGATCGCTCCCCCTGTCAGCGCTCCGTATATTCAAGGTTTCCGTGCCCGAATTGCGCGAGATGGCCCTCGGGGTGCATTCGCTTCAGCACGCCCTTGACGACTATATCGCTCGGGCGATCCAAGAACCCCGCCGCGAAAAAGGGATTCCATCGGAAGAGAGCCCTGAAGAAGAGGGAGGAGCTCAAGAAGAAGAGCTCCTCTATTTTCGCCCCCTCGTCGATCCGATCAAGGGAAGGCCCCTTTCTGACCTACGCGCGGGCGAGGCTATATTGCTCGATGGGGGGGAGGAGGCGCTCGAGGGGCAGATATACCTGATCCGCCTTCTCAGGGATGGCCATTACGAGCTCCACGGGATGCTCGCAGGCGGCGGTTATTTCAAATGCGTCGCCCCCGGAGACATAAAGGTAAAGGTTCCCGGGCTCAAGGAAGAACACTCTCAAAAGCAAATGCCTTTGATCGTCGTGATTATGCTCGCCGTGGCCATAGGGATCCTCCTCTTTTTGCTGTGATTGCAACCGTCAGGAATAGATGACAGAAAGTGTCGCTTCGGCCAGAGACGCGAGGCTCGAAACCATCTTCTCTTGGGGCAGCCCGGCCGCGTCGTAAGCGAGGGGAGTCTCGGTGCAGGCGGTCATGAGCGGCAGCGGCTTTTTCTCCCACAGCTTCTCCGCCGCGCGGCGCATCTTCTCCGCCGCCTCGGCCATTTTATTAGCCTTGACCAGCTTTATCAGGAGCTGGATCTCCGATTGCACCTCGGCTTCGGGCAAAAAGAGCGGATATCCCACCTTTGCGGCGTAGGTTTCGTAGATGCCCGAAGCGCGCGTTCCGTCGGTGGCCACGAGCCACGCCCCCTCCGGCGACGTTAGGCGTGCCTTTTCGACGGTAGAGTGGACGATGTGGATGAGGGGCACGGGGATCTCGGCGAGGAAGTGGTCTATGAAATAGTGGGCCGTGTTGCACGGCACTGCCAGAAGGTCTGCCCCCCACTCGACCAGGCGGAGCAATCCCTCCTTTAGATATGGGGTCGGGTCTTCACCCCTGCCGAGTATGGCTTCCGTCCGGTCCGGTATCTTGGGGTTGGAAAGCACGATGACGACCGGATGGTCTTGGTCTTTAGCGGCCGGGGCGAGTATCGTAAGCAACCTCAAAAATTCCGCCGTGGCTGCCGGACCCATGCCGCCGAGCACGCCTAAAACTTTATCTCCTTTTGACATAGAAAAACCCCCTTTGGCCTGTTTTGTAACCATGTTGGCGAATGCGAAGAGCCCCTGCAGACGGAACTGTCGCATCCGCGCCGATATTATATTCTATCCTACTCGGTCTTTCGGCTGTGGTGGAAAACACCCATTTGTAGTTAAATTTCGCAATGAGTGATATCGTTTTGCCATAAGCTTACCGAGCGAGGCGATGGACCGTGAACGCAAGGTTTAAGTTCGCAGCTTGTCTCCTGTTTTCTTTTTGCTTCCTTGTGAGCTCTCCCTCTTCCTCCGAGGGGAAGGCGGTGGTTTTGGCCCTCTCCGGCGGCGGCGGTAAGGGGATGGCCCACATAGGAGTGCTCAAAATCCTCGAGGAACGGGACATACCTGTTGCTGGCATAGTGGGCACGAGCATGGGAGCCATCATCGGTGGGCTCTACGCCGTAGGTTACAGCGCAAGCGAAATAGAAGGGCTAATCGAAGAGTTGGACTTAACTGCCATATTATCAGACCGAGCTCTGCCCGAGATGGTGCCCGCTGGCGAGGAGGAGGCCATGATAAGGCGCCCCTTCTTTAGGCTTTCCTTCGATGAAGAAGGCAAACTGATCGGGCCAAAAGGGGGATTGCCGGCGGTGAGGTTGTTGAACGAAATCGCCGCCATCGTGGCTCAAAGGGCACAAGCTGTGGACTTTTACAAACTCCCCATACCGTTTGCTGCCGTGGCCACCGACCTCGAGACTGGAGAGGCCGTTATCCTGCGCCGTGGGAATTTGGCCTCCGCCATGCGAGCCTCTATGGCTATCCCGGGTTTGTTCGAGCCGTGGCTTTACGATGGCAGGATTCTCGTTGACGGAGGCCTGGTGGCCAACGTCCCAGTCAGGATAGCCAAGGAGCTCTTTCCGGGCTATCCGGTCGTCGCCGTAGACGTGTCCGGCGGCTTGGCCGGCAGGGATGAACTCCGCTCCCTGGCTGGCATAGTTGGTCAAGCCATCACCATCCTTACGAGGGGCAACGTGGAGGAGGATCTCAAATTCGCGGATCTGGTCATAAGGCCGAACGTGAACGAGCTGCCACTTCTTGACTTTTCCAAAGTAGGAGAGGCGGTTCGCCTCGGAGAGGAAGCCGCTACGGCGGCATTTCCGGAGCTGGCAAAACTGGCCGAAAGGGCTCCATCGCCGCCAGAGTTTGTGGCGGAGAAACCCCTGGTGGCCCGCGTCGCGGTGACGGGGTTGCCGTCTCAGCTTGAGCGGGAATTCTTGGCTAAAAGGAGCGATTGGATAGGCAGAGAGCTTGATGTGAAAGCGGTCGTGAGTTCTTGCGAGGAGCTGAATGCCTACGGCGACATTAGAGCGGTTGATTATCAAATCGAGGAAGGCCCGGACGGCGTGGCGCTGGAGTTTATAGCTCACCGCACCCCTCCTCGCCAGCTCGTTTTGGACGGTTACGCGAGCAACCTCACACCCTACAGATGGCTTTTCGTCGACGCGACGGTGAGGGATATCGCCTCCGAGGGGGATGAATTGAAGACGCGATTTCTCGTGGGCGAACAGTGGGGGGCGCGGTTGGCTTACTTTTGGCCTGCCCACGGAGGTGAACGCACGAGCGTGCGCCTGGACGTCCAGGATTGGGAAGTGGAACCCGAAGGGCGAGGTGGGCTTTCCTGGACCCGTTACAACCTCGCATTAAACCATCACATTTCTTGGGGCAAGTTCAGGGCAAGCTACGGACTGATGGCCGAATGGCTCGATGGATCTGGAGACGAAGAGAGTTGGGGACCTATGGCCGAATTGGCCTATTTGGGCTTGGACAACCCCTTAGACCCCAAGAGCGGAGTAAGCGCGCGGTTTTTAGGATGGTATGCCGAGGAAGAGCTGTTGGCCAGGCTTTCTTTCCGCATGGCCGCTTCGCCTTCCGAGAGTTGGCGCTTGCTCTTGGAGGGCGGTGCGGAGATAGGTGACGAGAGCATCCCGGCCCATGCCGCCACTTTGGGAGGCCTTGACGAGTTGTTGAGCAGAGCGTATCACCCGCTGATGGGCGAGAACGCCCTCTGGCTGAGGGCGACGTTGCGCCACCCCTTGGTGCAGACGTGGTGGGGAGGATTGAACGCGGATCTCTTCGTCGGTGCCGGCGCCACGTACGACGGCGGCTGGGGTAAAATGGAAGACGCGTGGGAAGTGGGTGTTGCCCTTTCTGTCCCCAGTGCCTTCTTTGGGGGCAGTATTTACGCGGTTTACGACGATCGCTCCGACTGGACCTTCGGCTTCTCCATAGGCGCTCCGCCTCTTAACGACGAGCCTGTGCGCCAATAGCTCTCGTTGCGTCGTATTCGATCTCAGTCTAAAATGTCAGTTAAGACCATTACAGCTCTGGCTGGGGGCGGAAAAACCCAGCCTGCCCGAAGAGTGGGCAACGTGAGGGGGTTTTATGGCGAGAAACATCACGCCTAAGGAAGAAGATTATTCTCAGTGGTATTTGGACGTCATCAAGATCGCAGAGCTTGCCGACTATGCCCCGGTCAGGGGGTGCATGGTCATACGCCCGTGGGGCTACGCCATATGGGAATCGATTCAAAGCCAGCTCGACGCGCGCTTCAAGGAGACGGGGCACGCGAACGCTTACTTCCCCCTACTCATACCCGCTTCCTTTCTCGAGAAAGAGGCGGAACACGTAGAGGGCTTTTCCCCCGAATGTGCCGTGGTGACCCATGCCGGTGGGGAGGAGCTGGAGGAACCTTTCGTCATCCGTCCCACTTCGGAGACGGTGATAGGTTATATGTACAGCAGGTGGGTGCAATCGTGGAGAGATCTCCCGATACTCATAAACCAGTGGTGCAACGTCATGCGCTGGGAAAAGCGCCCGAGGCTTTTTTTGCGCACCTCCGAGTTTCTGTGGCAGGAAGGGCACACAGCCCACGCCACGAAGGAAGAGGCGATAGACGAGACGCTGAAGATGCTCGAGGTCTATCGTTCTTTTATGGAAGAAGTGCTTGCCCTTCCGGTGGTCACGGGAGAGAAGTCGGAGGGCGAGCGTTTCCCTGGAGCCTTGAACACTTATACGTGCGAAGCGATGATGAGCGATAAGCGCGCCCTCCAGGTGGGAACCAGCCATTTCTTGGGCCAGAACTTCTCCAAGGCTTTCGATATCTCCTTCCAAAACAAAGACGGGAACATGGATTACGCATGGACCACGAGCTGGGGGACCTCAACCCGCCTCATAGGGGCCGTGATCATGACGCATTCGGACGACGACGGCTTGGTGTTGCCTCCGCGCTTGGCCCCTGTGAAGGCGGTTTTGATCCCCATCAGCACCGATGAAAGGAAACTCGAGGACACGCTCTTGCCGAAAGCGCGGGAGCTCGCCAATCGCCTGGAGGCCGCCCTCGGGCCCCGCTCCGTAATCGTGGACTCCCAATTTCACCTCCGCCCCGGCGATAGGTTTTTCTATCACCTCCAGAGGGGAATTCCATTGAGGCTCGAGTTGGGAGAGCGCGAGTGGGACAGGTGTGTCCTTAGGGCCGTGAGGAGGGACACGGCGCAGAAAGAGGAAATCTCTTGGGACGCTGTGGATAGCGCCGTGCCCCGCATATTGGAGGAGATGCAGAGGGCGCTTTACGAGAGGGCGCTCGCATTTCGAGAGGCCAATACCTACCATGCGGGTTCTTTCGATGAGTTTAAGGGGCTGTTAGAGGAAAAAGGCGGCTTCATAAAGGCCTATTTCGCCGGCGGAGTTGCGGAGGAGAGGGCCATAAAAGAGGCTACTACCGCTACGGTTCGTTGCCTGCCGTTGAACGATAATAGCAAGGGCAGGTGCTTTTACACGAAAAAAGACGGAGGCAGGTTGGCCATCTTCGCCAAGGCCTATTAGCGATATATAAAAACCCCGGAGGGGTGATGTCGATGGCGACGGAAAAGAAGGTGCGCGGCGTTACGATACGCCTTTATAAAGGCGATATCACCGACTACGACGGCGACGCCGTCGTCAACGCTGCCAACAATTATTTGTGGATGGGAAGCGGTGTGGCCGGCGCGATAAAGAGGAAGGGCGGCGTCGAGATAGAGAGGGAGGCCGTGGCGAAAGGGCCCATAAACGTAGGGGAAGCCGTCGTGACAGATGCCGGGCAGTTGAACGTGGATTACGTAATACACGCTGCCGTGATGGGCCAAGACTTGACGACCAACGAGCGCTTTATAAGGGAGGCCACGACGAACAGCCTTTTCTTGTGCGATGAGCTCGGCGTAAAGCGCGTCGCCTTTCCCGCCTTTGGCACCGGAGTCGGAGGTTTTCCCTTGAGGGAATGCGCCAAGGCCATGCTCGAAGAGGTTGTTCTGTATTTAAAAGAGGAGGATACAAATCTCGAGGAGATCGCCTTTTACCTCTACGGAGACGAGGCTTTTAGGGTCTTCAGCGAAGTGTTGGAATCGCTTGAAACCGATCCCGGATCGGGGCAATGATAAACCTCTACAGGGGGTGAAGTTATGAGCGCAAATATGTTCAGTTTGGACGGCAAAGTGGCCGTCACCGTCGGAGGGAGCGGTGCCCTCGGGACGGCGGTCTCGCGGGGACTCGCCAGGGCCGGGGCCGATGTGGTTCCTGCGAGTCGCAACCTAAAGAACAACGAGCAGCTGGCCGGTGAGATACGCGCTCTCGGGAGGCGCTCCGTGGGGGTATCCGTCGACGCCACGGACAGGTCTCAGGTTAGGGACTTGATAGAAAAGATAGTCAAGGACTTCGGTCGCCTCGACATATTGGTGAACATGCCGGGGACGCTCTTTAAGAAGCCCATGTTCGAGCTATCCGACGAGGAGTGGGACAAGACTATGGCCGTCAACCTCAAGTCCATCTTCGTCTTCGGTAGCGAGGCGGCCAAAGTCATGAAAGACCACGGAGGCGGGTCTATAATCAATTTCGCGTCGATGGGGTCTTTTTTGGCCATAGTGCGCTCTTCGGCCTACTGCGCCAGCAAGGGCGGCGTGGCACAACTAACCAAGGTGATGGCCGCAGAGTGGGCGCAATACGGCATAAGAGTGAACGCGATAGCCCCCGGATGGTTCAAGACGAAGCTCAACGAGATGTTTTTGGGGCAGCCCGAGGTGGAGGCGCGCATAACGGCCAGGACCATGCTGGGCCGTTACGGCAAGGCGGAGGACCTGGTAGGGCCGGTGGTCTTCCTGGCCTCGGAGGCTTCTAATTTTGTCACCGGCACGATCATCCCCGTAGACGGCGGCTACCTGTCTTACGGCGCATGACGATGAGGGCGCACAGGCGCCCTCATCGTTTCTGTGCATCTGTCATAGCGTGCTGATGCTTAGCAAGTTTGAGGTTTATGGGGAGCCGCATGTGGCTTTTTGCGAGGGGGGATAGGCACGGGCTAATCGTATAACGTGTCCCGTTTGATTAATAATAAGTTAAGTAGAAAAATCTTGATCATAGTGGGAGGCATAGCATGTCACAACCGTCATCCGATGAGAGGCCGGGTAAGGAACATAAGATAATAGTCGCTTGTGGAACGGCTATCGCCACTTCAACACACGTAGCGATAAAAGTCAAGGAATTGCTACAGGAACGTGGCATAAGCGTTCACACGGTTCAATGTCGAGTGCAAGAAATCCCTATGTATGCGACCGACGCGGACCTCGTTATATCGACCGCTCAGGTTCCTTTCGATTTAGATGTGCCTGTAGTTGACGGCATTCCCTTTCTTACGGGGATAGGCTTAAAAGAAGTCATCGATAAGATTGAAGGCATCTTGAAAAAGAAGGGTTGAACGTAATAAGAAATTAGTTAGGCTTATGGATGCATTCCTTTGGACGCATCGTTTAACTAACTTAAATAAAAAGGGGAGATTGTGAATGGAGATTGTGGCTACAGCATTTAACTTTCTCACCGGTTTGGGTTCTCCTGTCATGCTGCCGATCGTTATTTTCATTCTCGGAATTATATTGGGCCAGAAGGTTGGTCGTGCTTTTGTATCGGCCATTACCGTAGGGGTGGGTTTTATCGGTTTGGGCTTGGTTATATCTTTGTTGTTCGATGCGCTTGGCCCCGCCACGAGCGCGCTCGTCGAGGCGACGGGTTTGCAGTTGAACTCGCTCGACGTGGGGTGGGGCGTAGCAGCGGCGATTGCTTTCGGCACATCTGTCGGGGCTCTGGTATTCGTAATAGCTTTGGGAGTTAATGTCATTATGTTGTTGCTAAATTGGACGAAAACGTTAAACGTAGATCTGTGGAATTTTTGGCATTACGCCTTTACTGGCTCTTTGGTATATCTCGTTACGGGGAACAACCTGCCACTGGGCTTGTTAGCCGCTGCCATACATGCCGCGGTGGCTCTGTTGATAGCGGACTGGACCGCCAAAAATGTGCAGGAGTTCTTTAAAATTCCTGGCGTTTCCATACCTCAAGGCTGGGCTGTAAGCAGCGTGCCCATCATCAAGATCTTAAACGCAATAATCGAGAAAATTCCAGGTTTGCGCGAGGTTTACTGGACTTCCGAATCGCTGCAAAAGCGCCTTGGTGTCTTTGGGCAGCCGATAATCATGGGCGCCGTTTTGGGATTGCTTTTTGGAGTGCTCGCCTACGGTATAAATCCCGGGGAGATGGGCCCATCCGAAGTTTTGGGCAAAGTGTTGATGCTATCGGTGCAGATGGCTGCCGTAATGCTGCTCGTGCCTCGTATAATCGCTATCTTCATGGAGGGCTTGACGCCTCTTTCCGAGGCGGCGCGATCTTTCATGCAGAAGCGCTTTGCCGGCCGGGAGTTTTACGTCGGACTCGATTCCGCCATCTTGATAGGGCACCCGATTACGATTGCGGCGGCTATCATACTGATCCCGATCGCTTTGTTTTTAGCCGCCGTTCTGCCAGGGAACACTACGCTTCCTGCCGCTGATCTGGCCGCTACTGCCTTCTTCGTGTCGATGGTCCCGCCGCTTACCAAGGGAAACTTGTTTCGCTCTATCTTATACGGTGCAATCATTATGGTAGTCGTGTTGTATGTCTCGAGCGCTTTTGCCCCTTTGCTCACCCAGATTGCCAAGAACATAGGCTATGCGATTCCGGAAGGCGCCGTTCAGATAACCGGCTTATCTGGCGGCAACTGGATAGCCTGGATTATAACCACTATAGCGAGGGCGTTGTTCGGTTAAGTAAGAATGTGTGAGGCGATGTTTGTGAAAAGAGAGCTCGATTGGGAACTTCTTGAAAAATTGTGTTCGATTCATGCAATGTCCGGGCACGAAGATGCCATGGTCACTTTTTTGTATGATAGGATTGCTTCAATTGTCGATTCCATCAGCATCGACAACTTGGGCAACGTGGTGGGGATCTTAACAGGGTCACAATATCCCGCCAGCCGTCTGATGTTGCAGGCCCACACGGACGAACTTGGCCTCGTGGTCCGCAACGTCACCGCAGATGGCTTCCTTTTGGTGGAGCGCGTGGGCGGTGTGCCCGAAAAGACGCTCCTCGGCCAGCGTGTCGATGTAGTGACCGAAGACGGCGGCATCGTTACGGGCTACGTGGGCCCCAAATCTCACCATGTCACCAAACCAGAAGAAAAATATAAGGTTCCGAACATCCACGACATGTTTATAGATGTGGGTTTGTCGAGCAGTGAAGCCGTGGAGGGAGCGGGAATAAAGGTGGGAGACCCTGTTTTGTACCATCCCAACTTCTGTTGTTTCGGGGATGGCATGATTTCTTCCAAAGCTCTCGACAACCGGGTTGGGGTTTTCGTTTTGCTGGAAACCCTCAGGGCTTTGGCTCGCAACCGTCCGCCTTCTACCTTGGTCTTTTCGTTCACGGTCCTTGAAGAGTTCAGCATCCGCGGTTCTTTACCTACCATCGCTGCCACTGAACCCGACGCCATCATATCTGTCGATGTTACTATCGCTACGGACACGCCTGTCGAGGAGCCGCTTCATCCTGTGGCTTTAGGCCATGGTCCTGCAATAAAGATGATGGATTTTCACGGCCGAGGCACGCTGGCGGGCCTTTTCCCCTCGCCCAAACTGCGTCGATTTATAGAATCGGTTGCGAAGAAGCAAGGCATACCGCTACAGCGCGAGGTAATCGTGGGGGTTATAACGGATCCGGCGTTTCAGCTTTACGTAGGCAAAAAGGGCCAAGTCATTGCGGGAATCTCGATACCGCAGCGATATAGTCATTCCCCAATTCAGACTTGCCACGAGTCGGACATCGCTTGGGCTGTTGACCTGGTGGAGACGACGGCTAGGGCTTTTACTCCAGAGGTGGACTTGAGTCGTGGGACCATTACCGTGAGAAAGGGGCATCAGTGACCATGAAATGGCTGAGGGAACTGTTTGGAACTAAAAAGCCGATCATCGGGATGTGCCATATGCGGGCTCTGCCCGGAGACCCGGGTTACGCACTAGACAAGGGCATGGATTGGATATACGAATGCGCGCTTCGTGACCTTAAGGCTTTGCAGGAGGGCGGGGTGGATGCCGTGTTGTTTTCCAACGAGTTCAGCCTTCCCTACCTGACCGAGGTTGACACCATTACAGTGGCGTGTATGGCAAGCATCGTTGCTTCTCTTAAACCTGAGATCAAGTTGCCCTTCGGAGTTAACGTCTTGTGGGATCCGAAGGCCTCGATAGATTTGGCCATGGCCACAGGGGCGTCTTTTGTGCGCGAAATCTTCACCGGCGTCTATGGCAGCGATTTCGGTTTATGGAACACCAATTGCGGCAAGGTCGTCCGCCATCAGCATGCCATAGGTGCTGACCATGTACGCCTGTTCTTCAATATCGTCCCTGAGGCGGCGGCATACTTAGGTTCGCGAGATATCGCGGATATTGCTCGATCGACGACGTTCAACGCAAGGCCAGATGTTTTATGCGTCTCAGGCCTTACCGCCGGCAGAGAGGCGTCGACACAAACCCTGAAGATCGTAAAGGAGGCTGTACCGGACGTGCCGGTATTTGCTAACACCGGCGTACGATTAGAGAACGTGGCTGAACAGCTCGCCATCGCCGATGGCGCTATAGTCGGCACGGCTTTCAAAGTCGATGGCAATACGTGGAACCCCATCGATGCAAACCGCGTCAAGGCTTTCATGAAAAAGGCGAGAGAGGCTCGGGGAGAGTAGCGAATCGTGCCCGTCAAGATTGCGCCTTCGTTGGCATCGGCACCGTTAACCTGTTTAGCCTCTGTGGTGAAAGAGCTCGAAACGGCAGGGGCAGACTACATCCATTTTGATGTAGAGGACGGGTCGTTTGTGCCGGTCATGACGTTAGGCGTAAAGGTCATAGGAGACCTGCGTCCGCTGACTAACATTCCCTTCGATGTCCATTTGATGATGCATGACCCCGAGTGGCTGTTGCCTTATTTGATAGAGATGGGAGCGGATCGCGTTGTCGTTCATGTTGAGACATGCAAATACCCGCGTCGCACCTTGCGTATGATCGCTGAGATGGGAGCGAAAGCTGGGGTCGCTCTGAACCCGGCTACTCCGCTGCCGGACCTCAAATACCTGCGCCCTTATCTTTCCTTTGTCCTAACGCTGACGACGGAGCCTGAGCTTCCCGATTGCCCTTTCCTGCCAGAGATTTTAGACAAGATCTCTAAGGGGAAGAAAGATCCGGCTTTGAACGGGATTGAATGGGCAGTCGATGGCGGCATCGGGCTCGATAATATAGGCGAGGTCGTGCGTTCTGGCGCAGATACGGTGGTGGTTGGCAGGGCAATCTTTAAAAATAGCGAGATCGCCGAAAATCTACGTGCTCTGCGCGAGGCTGCAAATTCCTGCCGATCGTGAGGGAAAGCTATGCAATATACGTTAATGGATTTGCTAAGACAGGCACATATCATCACAGGTCTTAAAGTTCTCAATGCGCAGGAGGCCATCGAGGAGCTCTCAAAAGCGTTATCGGAAACCGGGCATGTAGAACCGGAGTTTGCCGATGATGTGTGGAAGCGCGAAAAGATTTATCCGACGGGCTTGCCCACAAAGCCGGTAGCGGTTGCCATGCCCCACGCAGATCCAAATCACGTGAAACAGTCGGCTATGTGCGTAGGCGTGCTTAAATCGCCTGTAGAGTTCGGCCAAATGGGCACCGATGGCTCTGTGTTGTTAGACGTGCAACTGATATTCCTGTTGGCCATCAAAGAACAGGAGAAGCAGGTTCAGATGATCCAGCAGTTGGTGAGCTTGATTCAATCATCGGAGTTGCTCGAGGCCCTCGTCAAGAGCGAGAGTGCCGAAGAGGCCTTTGCCCTGATTAAGGCTGCATCCATGCAGGTTCAATCACGTGCTTAGCGGCGCGGAGGAATGATGGTTAGAGAGCGGGCGTATTGGGTTTTAGAGAGGACGGAATCTCCCAAGTTTCCCTATAGGCTTTCCATAGTGAGGGGAGAGGGGATATTGCTCTCTTTGCTGGTGGGGGACCGCTGGCCCGGGAGCAAGGGGAATATCTTTTGTCTCAGGGATGACCCACACTTCTCGCCGGAGCCGCTCGAGGAAGTGGAGCGCGTCCCCGTGGTGAACATGAGGCGCTATGGCAAGCGCCTGTCGATAGTCTTGGATAGGACGAGGAGAAAACGCTGCGACTTCCTCTTCCTCGAAAAGCAATACAAAGACGGCAGTGGCACGTATGAACAGATCTTCTGGCAGACCCAGAAAGGTTTGAAGGAGCGCAAGACCAAGACGCGCTTCGCCGTGTACAACAAAGGCGAAGACGCTCTGCACATAGTGATAGATGCGCACGAGCGTTACCCCTGGAGGTTTGCCGGCTGTCGAGAGGAGCGCTCCGTCTTGCCCGCAGGGGATTACGCGTTGCTCGAGGATGACGAGATCGCCGCAGTGGTGGAGCGCAAGACCATGGAGGATATGATCTCTAGCCTTTCGAACCTGCGCATACTCCACCAGGCCGTCAGCGAGCTCGAGGCATACCCCTTATCCGCGCTGGTCATCGAGGCTGAGTATGCCGACTTCTTGAAGCCAGACAAGATTCGCCCGCTGAACCCTTCCTACTGTGCCAGGGCCTTCGCGGAACTCGTCGCCCTTCACGCTTCGGTCATCGTGCATTTCGCCGGCAGCAGAAAGCTGGCCAATCTTTGGACCTTGGCCTTCTTTCGGGCCGTTTCCGGCATAAAAAAAGAGCCGCAGTTTCAGCTTCCTTTGGGAATGCCCGCCTATGTGAGGTCGCCGGCGCTGCAGAGCAGGGTCTCTCTCCGCGTGAGGGACGCATTGAAGGCGTTGCCTGAGGAATTTCGCTTTAGCGAATTGAGGGAAAGGCTCTCCGACGTCCCCGAAGCGGCTCTGCGGCGCGCTTTGAGGGACATGCGCGACCTCGGGCAGGTGGAGTGCAAAGGAAAGGGGAAGACGGCGCGGTGGGTGCAAAATGCGGCTTTTTGAGGGCGCTGTATTTGCTTGCCTCGGTGTGGTGTTGATCTTATGCACAGAGCTTGCCGGCGTTGTCATGGGCGCCGACATTGAAGACCTCTCCTTGCCTCAATGCGCCGCGTTCTACCTCAGAGCCGACTACGATGTGCCGCTGTTGGAGAGCGGCTTACAGCAGAAGCGCGACGAGGAGTGGAATGCGCGTTATTTTTCTCCTTGGACCGCCGATGGATTTGTCCACTCCGTCTCCGACCTCCTCTATCCCTGGAGAGTTTACGGAGATAGAGAAATCTTCGGGGAGAACGGCCGCCCCAGGGGAAGCTCCTGGCTAAGTGGTTTGCTAAGGGGTGCGAATTTTGCCGCCTTCAGGTCGCTCGACAGTAGAGGCGTGATTTTGGAAGAGACAAACCTGCGCGCCCTTCCGACGGAAAAACCGCTGTTTTTGGCCCCTCCCTCTTCGTATGAAGGTTTTCCCTTCGATTACGCCCAAGTCTCTGCCCTCAATGCGGGTGAACCCGTCAGGGTTTCTCACCTCTCCGAGGATCGTTCGTGGGCTTTGGTCGAGACCGGTTACGCCGCCGGTTGGGTTGACTCTCGCCGCGTCGCCGCTGCAGACGACTACTTCGCTGAGATATGCAGCTATGCGAATATGCCCCTCGTGGCGGTTACGAAAGACGGCGTGGCGATGTGCGACTCAAGCGGGCGCTTTCGCTCGCGCACTCGGATAGGCAGCGTCTTTCCGTTAAAAAAGAATCTATTATACGAATACGAGGTTGCGCTCCCGGCGAGCGATGGAGGCATCGGGGCGAAAGTCGTCTCGGGCAGGATCTCGAAAGGCGCGTCCGAGCGCAAACCCATCCCTTTTACGCCTCGGAACGTGGCAAATTTGATCGATGAGATGTTAGGGGCGAGCTACGGCTGGGGTGGCCTATACGGGAATAGGGATTGTTCCGCCGCCGTAAGGGACCTCTTCGCTCCTTTCGGCATTTGGCTCCCCAGGAACTCCGCGGACCAGGCCGCGTGGGGGCGCACGGTGTCGCTCCAGGGATTGCCCAGGGAGGAGAAGGAAAAGAGGATCGTCAAAGAGGGGATACCCTTCGCCACACTCCTCTACAGGGAAGGGCACATCATGCTTTATATAGGCCACTACAGGGGAAGGGCCATGATCTTCCACAATATGTGGGGCATAAAGACACTTGAGGGTGGCGCCGAGGGCAGACATGTGGTGGGCAAGGCGGTCATAACCACCCTCTATCCGGGTGCAGAGCTCGCAGACCTCCACCCCGACGGACTGCTCATCGATGCCATCACGGCGATGACGTCTCTGGTGCCATCCGAGCGAAGCGGGCCTCTCCGTTTTTGAGGTGGATCCACGTTCGCGATAGTGCGACCCAATAGAGGTTGTGGTCGGTTGCAATATGTGGTAATATGGCCACATAAGAGGGGGAGGCGCGATGAAAGATCTGATCGAGCGCAAGGCGGCGATATTGAAGGCTATCTCTCACCCCGTGAGGCTCTCTATCGTGGAAGAGCTTTCTAAGGGGGAACGATGTGCCTGCGAGTTGGCGTCTCTTTTCCCCGTGGATCGGACCACGGTGAGCAAACACTTGGCGCTGTTGCGCCGCTTGGGGATCGTGGAAGACCGAAAGGACGGCCTGAAAATCTACTACCGATTGCGCATGGGTTGCCTCGTAGACCTCCTGCGGTGCCTCGACGGGGTCCTCATAAATGGCGCAAAATGCTGCAGCGATTCGGGTGAAAGGAGGTATAAGTGATGAAGATCCAAATTTTGGGGACTGGGTGTCCAAAGTGCAAAAAGTTGGCGAGCCTCGTCGAGGAAGCTGCTAAGGAATTGGCGTTGGATTATGAACTTGAGAAGGTCACCGACGTCAACGACATCGTCTCTTTTGGGGTCATGTCCACGCCGGCGCTGGCCGTGGATGGCAAAGTCCTCGTATCAGGCAAAGTGCCTTCCGCTCAGGAGGTAAAACAGCTCCTTGAGGAGGCCATAAAATAGCCACAAAACGAGTGTTGCGCGAGGCCAGTTAAACTCCTGCTTTAGGGCAGGGGTTTTAAAAAGCTCTCTATGTGAATTTTATTGCACATATAGATCGAGGAAAGTAGACGAACTTGAGGAGCGAATTCGATGAACGCGGAGCTTAAAAAATTTTCTCATCTTGCCGTTCTGTTTCTCGTTTTTTATTTTATGCCCGTAGATAGCTTGAGGTTACAGAATGCGGCGATCGAAGCCTTGGCCATGACGCACGAATATGCAAGAAAACACGTGCTGCTGTGCCTCGTGCCGGCTTTTTTCATCGCCGGAGCGATCAGCGTCTTCGTCTCTCAGCAGTCGGTCATGCGCTACTTGGGAACGAGCGCGAAACGCTGGGTGGCCTACGCGGTGGCGGCGGTATCCGGTGCGGTCCTGGCGGTCTGCTCCTGCACGGTCTTGCCGATCTTCGCGGGCATCTACAAGCGGGGGGCCGGTTTGGGTCCGGCGTCGGCTTTCCTCTATTCTGGCCCAGCCATCAACGTCTTGGCGATAGTCCTCACCGCGCGCGTCCTGGGGTTGGAATTGGGAGTGGCCAGGGCAGTTGGCGCTATCGGCTTTAGCGTCCTCATCGGTCTGCTGATGGCCTTCGTTTTTCGCCACGATGAGGAGGAGCGACAGCAGGCCTTTGTGGGGCTGTCGATCCCTGAGGCCGCCCGACCTCTGTGGAAAACGGTCTGGTTCATGGCGAGCATGGTCGCCTTTCTGGTATTCGCCAACCTGGCTGCGCCGACCGTGCCTGTGGGCTTTTGGGCTGCCGCATACCGGGCGAAGTGGGTCGTGGCTGGTCTTGCTCTTGTTTCTACAGTCCTTTCGGCTCGTCTTTGGTTCGACAGCGGAGAGAGGGCCGACTGGTATGCCTCTACCTGGAGCTATGCTCTGCAGGTGTTGCCCCTCCTTTTCGGCGGGGTTTTGGTCGCCGGTTTTCTCTTCGGCCGCCCCGGGCACGAAGCCCTGATACCGAACCGCTGGGTGGTAGCCATGGTGGGGGGAAACTCACTCTTCGCCAACCTCTTCGCGGCGGTCGTGGGGGCCTTCATGTACTTTGCCACCTTGACGGAGGTGCCCATCTTGCAGGCGCTCGTCGGCGCGGGGATGGGCAAGGGTCCTGCTCTCTCGCTTTTATTGGCAGGGCCGGCGCTCTCTCTGCCGAGCATGCTCGTCATCCGAAGCGTCATTGGCACAAGGAAGACGGCCGTCTATGTCGCTTTGGTCGTCGTTTTTTCTACCCTCGCCGGCGTGACCTTTGGAGCATTTTTCGGTTGAGACGGGTTTAGACATTGAAATCTCAACGAGGTAAGCCTTTCGATCGCGTATTCGATGTGGCGCTGGGCAGGCTTGGTATATGAAATCTTATGAAAAACAGAGATATTCCGTGATTTGATGAGAAAAGATTATCATATGGCCTATATTTCATGGTTTTTAGGCGGTTACCAATATTATTGGGATTTTTTGGGATTTGACTAAGGTTGACCTACTGACTAATATTAACCTTGGCAATGATCCTTGAAAATTAAAGATTCATAAGGGAGGTGGATCGCGATGGCTCGCAGAGAATTGGCTCGGTATGAAGAACCTACTTCCTTCTCCCTGTTGCCGGAGTTGGATGATTTCTTTAGGAGCTTTTCGAACCTCTTTACGTGGTCGAGCAGGGATGTGCCCCTCGAGATATATGAGGAAGGCGATGAGCTTGTGGTGAAGGTAGACGTCCCTGGCGTGGACCCCGAGAAGGTAGAAGTGAGGGCTTATAAAGATAGAGTGGCGATCAGTTCTCAGGAGGAGAGCGAAGAGGAGAAAGAAGAGGGTCGCAAATACTACTATAAAAAGCGTCGTGGCGCCTTTAGCTACAACGTCGCCCTACCCGCCGAAGTTGATCCCGAGAAAGTGAAGGCGTCGTTCAAGAACGGGGTCATCGAACTGCGCATGGAGAAAGCTCACAAGGACGAGGGTCGCGTGATCAAACTCTCATAGCATAGCAAGTGCACTTCAGGCTATTGAAAGAGGGGGCGGTAAAACCGCCCCCTCTTTTTCGTTGCCTGGTACAGAGCCAGCCTTTAATGTAAAATGGCAAATACGGGTGAGTAAAATCAGCGCACAGGACAGCTCCTCGCATACCGCAGACTACGAAAGGCCGAGCTTTGGACTTAAGCGGGTGTTTTGGAGTGCTCAGGAGATAGAGTAGTAATGCGTGGAGGAGGAGTGCATATGTTTAACATGCAGAGAAGTTTATGGATCGTTACGGCGATCATCATCATCGTCTTATTGGGCTTTCCCTCGTTCGTTCACTTCTATACCGATTATCTGTGGTTTGGCGCTCTCGGCTTCAAAGGTGTCTTTTTGAGGCGCATTTCGTTCGAGGTGGGACTCGGCATACTTGTGGCTGCGGCATCGTTTTTCTTTCTCTTCGCCTGCTGGCGCAGGGCGCGCAAGATCGCCCTCCGCGACGCCTTTGCCTCTTATGATTCCCCATTGGCTCAGCCCGTTGCCGGTTTTGCCATTGCGGGCATATCCGGGATCGTGGCGATTGCCAAAGGTTTGGAGGCACGAACGCAGTGGGAGACGCTGTGGCGTTTCATCCGCGCCGTTTCCTTTGGCAGGGCCGACCCGATCTTCGGCAATGATGTGGGCTTCTATGTCTTTCGCCTTCCCTTCTATAGCTTCCTTCAAGGATGGCTGTTGGCGCTTTTAGGGGTTGCTTTGGCAGGCGCCGCGGTGATTTTGCTCGCAGACCGCGTGAGGGAGAGCAGGGAGGGCGGATCGTTCTGGATCTCTAAGGCGGCACAAGCATATCTCGGGACCCTTGCGGGGGGTATAGCATTGCTGCTATGCGTCGGGCATTGGTTGGGCCGCTACAATCTCCTTTACTCCACTCGGGGCGTCGTCTTTGGCGCCAGCTACACCGACGTCCACGCTGAACTGCTGGCGTTGAATGCGCTCGTGGCCGTCACGGGGATCCTCGCCGTGTTGTTGCCCATCTCAGCTCGGCGGCGCAGCTGGAAAGCTCCTCTCCTGCTTGTGGGTGTGTGGTTAGGCGTGAGTATCGTATTGAGGGGGCTTTATCCCGGCATAGTTCAGCGATATGCGGTCGAACCCAACGAATTTCAGCGCGAACGTCCTTATATAGAGTACAATATCGCCGCGACACTTTATGCCTTCGACTTGGAAAATTTGTCCTCCGTTTCGATGGTTCCCGCCCGTGAGGTTACGGCTAAAGACGTGGAGGAAAACGTCGAGACGCTGCGAAACGTGCGCCTTTGGGACTTTGCTCCTCTTCTTCGAAGCTATCGTCAGCTTCAGGAGATCCGCTCCTATTACGAGTTTTACGGCATCGACGTAGATCGCTATGAGCTTGGTGACGAGAGAAGACAATTGATGCTTTCTCCCAGGGAGTTGGACCTGCGCCAGCTCCAAAACCCCACCTGGGTCAACCTGCACCTCGAGTTCACCCACGGTTACGGAGTGGTGGCAAGTCCCGTGAACGAGGTCACGCCTACTGGACAACCCATCTTCTTCATAAAAGATCTTCCTCCCGTGAGCTCCGTGCCCATACAAGTGGAAAGGCCGCAGATTTATTACGGAGAGAGTCCGTCTTCTTATGTTTTAGTCAAGACGAGCGTTAAGGAGTTCGACTATCCTATGGGTGACGCCAATGTGCGCACCACCTACGAAGGGAGTGGGGGTGTGCCTATCGGGTCTCTGTGGGGGCGGCTATTGTTTGCTACCCGTTTCGGCGATTCGAGGATTCTTTTTACCGATGCGATACTGCCCGAGAGCAGGATTATGTTCTACCGCACGATAAACGAGCGAGTGCGCCGCGTGGCGCCGTTCCTGCGTTATGACGGCGACCCATATCTCGTGATCGCCGAAGGACGGTTGTTCTGGGTTCAGGACGCCTATACCGTTACGGGTCGTTATCCCTACGCGGAACCGATAGTCATATCTGCAGACGGGGGCAGAAGGGAGTGGATCAATTACATTCGAAACAGCGTTAAGGTCGTCGTAGATGCCTATAACGGCAGCTTGGACTTTTACATCGTCGACGAAGAGGATCCTCTCGTGCGTTCTTGGTCTGCCATTTTCCCAGGGCTTTTCAAGTCCTCCTCGGAAATGCCGGCGTGGCTTCTTTCGCACAGGCGTTATCCCATGGATCTCTTCAGGATTCAAAGCGAAGTCTACCGCACGTATCACATGACCGATCCCAACACCTTCTACAACAAGGAGGACCTGTGGGTTTCCCCGGTGAAAGACGGTAAGCCCATGCCCCCTTACTACATCACGATGCGCCTCGCCCAAGAGGACGAGGCGGAGTTTCTTATAGCCACGCCCTTCTTACCCGTCGGCAAGAACAACATGATCGCTTGGATGGCGGGCCGGTGTGACGGCGATAATTACGGGGAGTTGGTGGTATACGATTTTCCCAAACAGGAACTGATCTTCGGCCCCTCGCAAGTGGAGGCCTTGATAGACCAGCATCCGGAAATCTCCAGCCAGCTTTCGCTGTGGAGCCAAAGAGGATCGGATGTGATCAGGGGACAACTCATGGTCATTCCCTTAGGCGATTCGATCCTGTATGTTCAACCCCTTTATCTGCGCGCCGAAAATAGCGACCTGCCGGAGCTCAAGCGCGTGATCGTCTCAACCGGTGGCCGTGTCGCCTGGGCTCAGTATTTCGACGACGCGCTCTCCATCCTTTTGGGCACGGCACCCCCAAGGCGACCGGCGGTAGAAAGCGAAGCTGTCTCTCGGCCGGAAGGGGTCGGTGCTCCCGACGTGTCTTCTCTCGTCAGGGAGGCGAGTGAGTCGTGGACAGAGGCGAAGGAGGCCCTCTCCGATGGAAATTGGGTGGAGTATGGTAAGGCGCTCGAGCGGCTCGAGGAGGCCTTAAGGCGGCTCGAAGAGGCGGTTTACGGGCAAGGAGAGCAAAATCCTTGAACTATTTTCAGATATAGATAAAATGTTGCCATAATTGCGAGGGGTAAAACATGTGGGTCAGGGTGATCCTGCTCTTCGGAGCAGCCTGGTTCGTTCAAGCCTTGCTCGGTTATTTTCAGGTGAAAGATTATCAGAGGGTTACTTTCGAGCTCTCCAAAAAGGGGAAGCTCGTCGTTGGGGCGAAGAGGGGGCGCCTGTCTCGCGGCGCGATACTCGCTATGGCCGTGGATGAAGACGGAAGGATATTGGATTGCAAATACATGAAGGGAATCAGCGTCCTGGCCAGGTTTAAGGGCCTCGACGGACTCGTCGGCAGAAACATGTTCGACGAGTCCGTCGAGCTGTTCCTCGATGAGCCGCTGAAGAAAGCTTACAAAGCGGCCCTCTCTCGCTTCGCTCACATCAAAGAAAAAGGGGGGAGATCGGAGGAAGAGGCTTGATCCCGCACCGGGGAAGACGTAAGAGCATAAGAGTTTACCAAAGGAGGTTTGCACATGGAGTTTCTGGCCAATTTCGCACAGGCATTTATAGGCGTTTTTCAGACCGGGGGCAAGACTTTTGTAGGGCTTTTGACTGGCATCGTACCCACGCTCGTCTGTCTTATGACGGCGGTAAACGCTCTCGTGAAATTCGTGGGTGAGGATAGAGTGAACAGATGGGGAGAGTCTGCGTCGCGCATCGCTCCGTTGCGCTACACCGTAATGCCGGTTATGGCGGTCTTTTTCCTGACGAACCCGATGGCCTACACGTTCGGCCGATTTCTCCCCGAGAAATACAAGCCAGCCTTCTACGACGCAGCCGTTTCGTTCGTCCATCCCATCTTAGGGCTTTTCCCTCACGCTAACCCTGCGGAGCTCTTCGTCTACATGGGGATAGCCCAGGGCATACAGCAGTTGGGCTTGCCAGTGGGCGAGCTCGCCATAAGGTATTTCATCGTCGGTGTCATCGTGATCCTCATAAGGGGCATGGTCACTGAGCGCCTGACGCTTAGGATGGCAAGGCAGCAGGGCATAGAACTTTGAGGAGGGATGGAGAGTGTATAGAGCCGTTCGCGTAGAAAAGGGGCCTGGCGGTTGGGGAGGGCCTTTAGTCATAAAACCCTCTCAAGAAAAGGATAAGATAGTATCCGTGACCGGCGGTGGCATTCACCCGATAGCGAAGCTGATAGCGGACCTCACCGGAGGCGTAGCTGTAGACGGCTTCAGGGGCGCCGTGCCCGAGAGCGAAATCTGTTGCGTCATTATAGATTGTGGCGGCACCGCCCGCTGCGGCGTCTACCCGAGGAAGCGCATCCCCACGATAAACCTCACCCCCGTGGGACAGGTTGGCCCTCTGGCGCAGTTTATAACGGAAGACATATATGTCTCCGGCGTGACCGAGAAAAACGTAATTCTCCTCGAGGGGGAAGAAGGGGCGGTCGCAAGCGCGGCGAGCTCGCCGAGCGCCGCGCCGCGGTCTCCTTTTGAGGCTCCTCGGGCCGCGACTGCTCCGCAGCCGGCTGCCAAGGGAATGGGCAGGATGTTGGAGAGTTTCGGGCGCTTCATGGGCGGTATAGTGGGGACGTTTTATCAGGCGGGAAGGCTTACTATAGACCAGCTCATCAGAAACATCATACCCTTCATGGCCTTTGTCGCCACTATAATAGGGATCATCCTCGCTACCGGTGTCGGCGATGCCATAGCCAACGTTCTCACCCCCCTGGCTGGGACCGTGCCAGGGCTTTTGATCATTTCGGTGATATGCGGCTTCCCGCTCCTATCTCCGCTTTTGGGTCCCGGGGCGGTCATAGCCCAGGTCGTCGGGGTGTTGGTCGGCGTCGAGATAGGGCGCGGCAACATCCCTCCTCAGTATGCTTTGCCGGCCCTCTTCGCCATAAACCCTCAGGTGGGATGCGACTTCATCCCGGTAGGGTTGGGCTTGGGGGAGGCTAAGCCTGAGACCGTTACAGTGGGCGTGAGCGCCATACTCATTTCGAGGCAGTTCACGGGCCCGATATCGGTCCTCATAGCCTACGCCTTCAGCGCTGGTTTATACACGTAAGGGCGACGGTCGTGGTTTGCGCGTAGTCTCTTGTTCCCTGCGGGCGCTTGGATCGCGCCCGCAGGGAAGTTCGGAGGTGTAAATGTGGAGAAATACCGCGTCACGGTGACGAGCATAGGTTCGCAGGTCGAAGAACTGCGAAGTGGCAATATCGTAATACTCTTCGATGAGGGTGCTCCTCCCGAACTCGCCGAGATCTCGGTCCTGCACACCAAGGGCGAGCTGACAGAAGAGATCGAAGCCGGCGATATCCTCCTTTTCGGCGACCTGGAGTATCGTGTCCTTGAAGTGGGATCGAAGGCCAACGAGAACATGGCTTTATTGGGGCATTGTTGCCTCAAATTCGATAGGGATTTGACCTTGTTACACGGCGACATCAGATTAGACGGCACGCCTCCACCTATTGAGGTGGGGCAAGAGATCGTCATATATAAACCATAGACAATAAGAAAGGGAGTGTATAAATGCTTAACCTAAATGCACATTTGGAAGAGCTCGAAGAGATAGGCACGCCCATAGGAATGGGATTGGTGGGCGCAGGGCAAATGGGGAGGGGGCTGGTGAGCCAGCTGTTCCTCATGAAGGGGATAAAGCCGTGCATCGTATGCGACGGTGTCATCGAGAGGGCCATAGAGGCTTACAAGTTCGCCGGCGTGGGCGACGACGATATCAGAGTGGCGGAAAGCGCAGGCGAGGCGCAGGAGGCCTCGGAACGCGGTTACTGGGTCGTTACGCCCGACGTTTCCGTCGTAGCGGAGATGCCGGCGGTTGATGTGGTAGTCGAGGCTACCGGCGTGACGAATGTGGGCGCCCTTGTGGCCTTCAGTTCCATCGCAAACGGCAAACATGTCGTATTGCTAAATGTGGAGACGGACGTCACCGTTGGGCCGATCTTGAAGAAGCTCGCCGACAGCGCCGGTGTCGTTTACACCGCCTCAGCCGGAGACGAACCCGGAGTGGCTAAGGAACTTTACGACTTCGCCAGCGGCCTCGGATTCGAGGTGCTGGTCATCGGCAAGGGCAAGAACAATCCGCTTAACAGGCGCGCCAATCCCGATACGGAGCGGGAGAGAGCCGCCAAAGAGGGCGCAAGCCCCAAGATGCTCGCCTCCTTTAGCGACGGCACGAAGACTATGGTGGAGATGGCCGCGGTGTCGAACGCCACGGGATTTCTCCCGGACGTGCCGGGAATGCACGGCCCGGAAGGCACATGGGCAAACCTCACCCAGGTGCTGCGGTTGAAATCCGAAGGAGGGGTCTTGAACAGGTATGGCGTGGTGGAGTATGTGAACGGCGTAGCCCCCGGCGTCTTCGTCATCGTCACCAGTCCGTCGGATACGATAAAGGCGCAGATGCGATACCTTAAAATGGGGGACGGGCCCAATTACCTGCTATATCGGCCATTTCACCTCACGAGCCTGGAGACGCCCGTTTCGGTCGCTCGCGCTTATCTTTACCGCGAGCCCACAATTGCCCCCCTCGGCGGGTTTTGTTCGGAAGTGGTGGCCGTGGCGAAAAAAGACCTGAAGGCCGGTGAGCGTCTGGACGGCATAGGCATGTATTCCGTTTACGGCCTGATAATGACCGCTGAAGAAGCGCGCAGTAAGAGTGCGCTTCCCATAGGGTTGGTCACGGATAAGGTAAAGATGTTGCGCGACGCAAAAGAGGGCGAAGTGATCACCTACGATGTGGTGGAGCTGGATGAGAGCGCCTTCGTCACCCAGCTTCGCAGGATGCAGGATCAGCTTATCAAGTAGGAGGGATCGATGGTGGAACTGTCCAGGGAAAAGCTGCTTTGGATGTATCAGAAGATGGTCGAGATAAGGAAATTCGACCTGAAAGTGGACGAACTCTTCAAGAAGAACATGATATGGGGAACGTGCCACCTCTACGTCGGAGAAGAGGCTACGGCCGTCGGCACGTGCGCCGCGTTGGAATCCGGCGATTACATAACCAGCACGCACAGAGGTCACGGTCACTGCATCGCCAAGGGCGCGGACATAAAGCGCATGATGGCCGAGCTCCTGGGCAAGGAAACGGGGTACTGCAAAGGCCGCGGCGGTTCGATGCACATCGTGGACGTCTCCACGGGAAACCTCGGAGCTAACGGCATAGTGGGCGCCGGTATCCCGATAGCCACAGGCGCCGCATTGGCCTCGAAGAGGAGAAAGGACGGTAAGGTTACGGTCTGCTTCTTCGGCGACGGAGCTGTCAACGTGGGTCCTTTTCATGAATCTCTCAATATGGCGAGCATATGGAAGTTGCCGGTGGTTTACGTGTGCGAGAACAACCAGTATGCCATGTCAACGTCCGTTCAGAAAGCTACCGCAGTAAGAGACATAGCGGTTAGGGGTCAAAGTTACGACATGCCTGGTGTGGTGGTGGACGGCAACGACGTCATCGCCGTATTTGAAACTGTGAGCGAGGCGGTGAACCGCGCCAGGCGCGGCGAGGGCCCCACGCTCGTAGAGAGCAAAACGTACCGCTTCTTCGGTCACTCCAAGAGCGACCCTCGCGTATACCGCAGCCGCGAAGAGGAACAAATGTGGATGGCGAAAGACCCGATCCCTCGCTTTGCCAATCTCCTAAAAGAAAAGGAGATAGCTACCGAGGAGGAGTTGAAATCCATAGACGAGCTCGTGGACAAGGAGATGGAAGAGGCCCTCGAGTTCGCGCTGAACAGCCCTCTTCCCAAACTTGAAGAGATAGCCAAATACGTTTACGCCTGATGGAGGGGTAGAAGATGACTGAGAGGATGTACATAGACGCCCTCGCTGAGGCCATTAGAGAGGAGTTCGATCGCGACGAGCGCGTCTTCATGATCGGCGAAGACATAGGGGTGTACGGCGGCTCCTTCGGCGTCACGAAGGGGATGTACGAAAAATACAGAGATAAACTGGTGGATACGCCCATATCCGAAGCGAGCATCGTGGGCGTCGGTGTAGGTTGTGCCTTGGTGGGTTTGAGGCCAATCGTGGAGATAATGTTTTCCGACTTCATGATGGACGCTATGGAGTTCATTGTAAACCAGGCGGCCAAACTCTCCTACATGACGGGGGGTCAGCTATGCGTGCCCATGGTAATAAGGAGCCCAATGGGGTCCGGTGCGGGTATGGCGGCCCAGCACTCTCAGAGCCTGCCTGCAATCTTCGCCCACATACCGGGGCTCAAAGTCGTCATGCCTGCGACACCCTATGACGTTAAGGGGCTCCTCAAAGCTGCTGTCAGAGACGACAATCCCGTGATATTTTTGGAGCACAAGCTGCTCTATTGGACGAAGGGAGAGGTGCCGGAAGGGGAGTATCTGGTTCCGCTTGGCAAGGCGGATGTGAAGCGGCAGGGGAGCGATATCACCCTTGTGGCCGGCTCTATTACGGTTCCACGGTCGTTGGAAGCTGCCGATGCGCTGGCTAAAGACGGGATCGAATGCGAAATCGTAGATGTGAGGTCGCTCTCTCCCCTCGACGTGGATACGATCGTTAGCTCCGTGAAGAAGACGGGTAGGCTCGCAATTGTCGAGGACGACAACGAGAACTACGGCTGGGGGGCTGAGGTGGCTGCCAAGATCACCAACAGCGAAGCCTTTGACTTTTTAGATGAACCGATTTTGAGGGTAGCGGGAAAGAATATACCCATACCGTATAGCCCGGAGCTCGAGAAAGCGGCTGTGCCCCAGGTGGAGGACGTGATCTCTGCGGTTAAGGGCGTCTTCTCCGGAAGGGGGTAGAAAGATGGCGACAGTAGTCACGATGCCCAAACTCGGCACCACGATGACGGCCGGCGTGATCCTAAAGTGGCTCAAAAAAGAGGGGGAGCGCGTAGAGAAGGGCGAGCCTCTCCTCGAGATTCAGACCGATAAGGTGAACATGGAAGAGGAAGCCTACGAAAGCGGCGTGCTCTTGAAGATCCTTGTACCGGAAGGGGTTGAGGTGCCTGTAAATCAGCCCATAGCCGTGATAGGTGCTGAGGGCGAAGATATTTCTTCCCTCTTGCGCGAAATTTCAGGTGAGGTGCCGCAAGCCGCAAAAAGCGCAGCCGTAGGGGCTCCTTCTGCTGAAAAAGAAGAGCCGGTCGCCGTTTCGGCCCCTGTGCCAGGGGAAGGAAAACCCAGGGCCACGCCTGCGGCGAGGAGGCTCGCCAGGGAATATGGCATCGACCTTACAACCATAAGAGGGAGCGGCCCACGGGGCAGGGTTCACAGAGCGGATGTGGAGGAATACCTCAAGCGGGCTGTGCCCAGACCGGCTGAAGCACCTGCCGCTGCGGCAAAACAGGTGCCTCAAGTCCCTGGCAAAGTCATTCCGCTCTCCGGCATACGCGGCGTTATCGCCAAAAAGATGAGAGAGAGCGTAAATACGGCCCCGCATTACTTTGTGTTCATGGAGATAGATATGACCGAAGCGCTCAAGGTGCGGGAGCGCATCAATGTAAAGCTTCCAGAGGCAGAGAGGCTCTCCATCAACACGCTCTTGGCCAAGGCGGCAGCTGTTGCGATTTCCGAGTTTCCTGTATTCAACTCCTATGTGGACGGCTCTAACATTGTGTTGAAAGAGGATATCAACATAGGCATAGCCGTAGCCATAGAAGAGGGGATAATCGTCCCGGTCATCAGAAACGTCGACAGGAAGGGCCTGCGAGACGTGGCCCGCGAAGAGAGAGAGCTCATCGCCAGGGCCAGGGCGAAGGCTTTGAAACCGGAGGATTACGAGGGTGGTAGCTTTACAATCTCAAACCTCGGCATGTTCGGCGTTCCGCGCTTTACGGCCATCATAAACCAGCCCGAGGTGGCGATCCTGGCCGTGGGTAAGGTGGCGGACAGAGTGGTCGTCGAGAATGAAGAGATGGTCATACGCCCGATTATGGAGGTGAGCCTATCCTCGGATCATCGGGTAATAGACGGTGCTACAGCGTCGCGCTTCCTGAATCGGCTGAAGGAGATCATGGAAGACCCCATGCAGATGGCCCTTTGACTTTAGGCTAACGGCGGGGGAGCTTCTTTACGAGATAGCCGGCTCCTGTAGTTGGTTGGATAATATACGCAACGCCGATTCCGGTTTATCAGTTGCAGGAATCGGCGTTGCGTATTCTTTACGATTTTTTGTCTATACGAAGCTCTCCGGCTACGGCGAAGTTGGTAAGGGGCATATCGTCGATGATTATCCGCACCGCATCGGGCTTCACGTCGACGGCCCTGCAAATGGCATCCGTAACCTCTTTCACCAGCTTCCTCTTCTGCTCGACGTTTCTGCCCTCCAGCAGATGAATCTCCACTATCGGCATGTCGCAATCCCTCCCCATTCATAATGTCGTTCGCCCGTATTTGCGGGCGCCTCTGCCCATTTATTCTACATGCTTTCGGCAGCTTTGCGTAACAGAGAAAGAGAAGGCCCTAACGGCGACGTAATATGTGTAGAATTAGAGATATATTATAATTGATTCAAATAAGGGAGGGTGGATCGTAGGACCGGAGTAGGTGTGCGCAGTATAACGTTGTGGCTTTTGCTTATATCCTTCTAATGGCATTCAAAACAGTTGAAAGAAGGAGGAAGGGCCATGAGCGATCTGATGCATGAAATAGCCAATTGGTCTAGTGTGAGGAGATACGATAATCGCAGTATACCGGACGAGGTATTACGGCGGATTTTAGATGCCGCGCGGCGCGCCCCGAGTTGGGCAAATGTGCAGTCGTGGCATTTTATAGTAGTAAAGGATCCAAGCACGAAGGCCAAATTGCGTCAGTTGGCCATGGGGCAGAAGTTTATAGAATCGGCAGATGCGGTCGTCGTGTGTTGTGGGGATCTTTCAGCATGGGGCGAAGAGGAGCGGTTGAAGCAGATGCGGCTGCTCTCGCCGGTCCTGGTTGATGACCTTGGCATATCCTTTGACGAGGGTTTCATCAAAAGCTCGCTCAAAGATCCAGCGTATAATCCTGTCCTCCGCGGCAAGGAGATTCTTCTGGCGAGATTGTATGAACAGTTGTCCCTCGCCATTGCCTTCATGATACTTCAGGCGAAGCACGAGGGGGTCGGAAGCTGCATTATCGGGGCTATTGCCAACGAGATGACGGAAATGAATCCGGAGCTATACCGCGAAGTCCGACGCGACCTCAACCTTCCTGAGGATAAGCTGATTTTAACGCTCGTGACATTGGGATACCCGGCCGCTGGTGACCGACTCAAGCCGAGACCTCGCAAGGATTTTGGCGAAGTTGTATCTCGGGAGAGATATGGCACTCCATTTTAAAGAGGATGCGCAAACGAAAGGCCATCGAAGCGGTTGTTTTTTTATAACGCACCTTCTTTACGGATAGACTTAAAAGAGCTAAGGAGAGAAAGACATGAGGCGTTTTCATATAGCGGTCACGTTTGACATCGGCGAGAAAGAAAAGGAGCTGCTCCTAAAGGCGTTCTCCGGAGAGGTGACCCTTACTTTCCTCACCGAGATGAACGAGCGAGATAGAAAAGAAGCCCTATCTACTGCGGAGGTTCTGTTAGCCTGGAACCTCCCAAGGGAACTAAAAAAAGAAGAGTATCAATTGCTGCGCCGGCTGCGCTTCATCCAGCTCCTTTCCGCCGGCGCCGACCACCTGCCCTTTGACGATATTCCTCCAGGTGTAAAGATAGCGAGCAATGTGGGCGCCTACGCCGAACCGATGGCAGAGCACGTCTTGGCTATGACGCTGGCGCTGTCAAAGCACCTCCTTGAAAATCACAAAAAGTTGGCGCAAGGTGAGTTCAACCAGTTCGAAGCGAACAAGATGCTTTCCGGCTCGACGGTCGGCATCATCGGCTTTGGAGGCATCGGGCGCGCATCTGCTAAGCTCTTTCGTTGTCTCGGGTGTCGTATCTACGCCATTAATACAAGCGGCAAAACCGAAGAAGAGGTCGATTTCATCGGGACCCTGAAGGACCTTGATCATGTCTTAAGGGAGTCCGATGTCGTCGTCCTTTCGATTGCATTGAACAAACAGACCTATAACCTCATCGGCAAGCGCGAGTTGGAGCGGATGAAACGCGAGTGCATCTTGGTGAACGTAGCGCGAGGCGCCCTGATCGACGAGGAAGCCCTCTACGAACACCTAAAGAACAACCCCGATTTTATGGCCGGCATCGACGCGTGGTGGGTTGAGCCGTTTGGCAAGGGACGTTTCCAGATGGATCACCCATTTTGCGATCTGCCCAATTTTCTCGGTTCGCCGCACAATTCTTCAATGGTGCCGGGGGTTATTCCCAAGGCCACTGCCCTGGCGGCGCAGAATATACTCAAGTTTTTACATGGAGAGGAAATACGCGGGGTAGTATCGCGTGAACAATACTTGTAATAAAGGAGGGAAACTCACAATGAACTGTGAAAGATTAAAAGGTCGGGTAGCACTCGTTACAGGAGGCGGTCGTGGGATCGGCAAAGCCATCGCGAAGCGCCTTTATCAGGAAAAGGCCGACGTCGTAATCTGCGGCACCACGGAGGACGTGTTAAAGCGAGCAGCCGAAGAGGTTGCAACTGACGGGCGTGAGGTATTACCGATCGTATGTGACGTTTCGGATGCAAAGCAGGTAAGGGCAATGGTGAAAAAGGCCCGCGAGCGCTTCGGCAAGGTGGACATACTCGTAAATAATGCAGCCATAATGCTCAGGCACATAGGTTTTGAGCGGGCTGTGCGGCCATTTTACGAATTGGACGAGGCCGATTGGGATAGAGTTATGGCTGTAAATGTCAAAGGCATGTGGCTGTGTGCGCGCGAGGTCTTCCCGGACATGCGTTCACAGGGCTGGGGCCGTATCATAAATATAGCCTCTGACACCGTTTATATTGGGCGGGGCAACGGCCTTCAATACATTACTTCCAAAGCAGCAGTAGTTGGGCTCACAAGGGCGCTTGCCTTCGAGGTGGGGCAATTTGGCATTACAGTTAATGCAATTTCGCCCGGATTGACGCAGAGCGAGACGGTTCGGGAAAACGACTTCGGGCAGATGAGCGAGGAGCTGGCCAAAAACTCGGCCATACCGAGGCTTGAATACCCTGAGGATTTAGTCGGAACTGCGGCTTGGCTTGCCTCAGACGATGCTGCCTTCGTGACAGGACAGACCATAAGCGTATCCGGAGGCTTAAGCCTGCATTAAACTATGAAGCAAGCGACCACGTGGGACAATCGCTGCCCCACGTGGTCGGCATTGGCTACGCTACAAGTTTTTAAGAAACGTTAGCTGACTTATTTACAAGCAGGAACTTCCTCTGTCTTTGGGGGTTTTATTCTGTCCGGAGTCTTCTGGAATTTCCTCGAGCTCAATATTGCAGCAACAACATGAATTCTTTTTGGCTTTTCTTTCCCGATAAGACGTGCAAACACCCCCCTTTTTCTCCTTTTCGTTATTATTTTGCATATTTCCCGACTTCCGCACATTTAATGCCTAAACCCTTGTAAACACAGGATTCTTAAAAAATATAGGCACTACAATGCCCATTCCCAAGGGTTTATCCTCCCTAAGCTATGCCTGTTCCTATACCTTTCGAGCGACGTAATTATTGTCGGCTTAGGATCTCTCTTCAACCCCACTGCGCCGTATATCTTTTTCGCTTCTGGGCTCATGGCTCTGGGAAACCTGTATATCGTGCCCGTCGAAGAGTCTTTCATTATGACGCTATCCACCTTGGATAAGACCTGCCTCACTTCGTCCAAGGAGTAAGACTTGCCCTTACAGAGTTTGAGCCTGTGCTCTAAGTGCCTTTGAAGCGTAAAGGCTATATAGCAGATGGCTATGTGAGATTCTATCCTCTCCTTCTTCCAGTGAAAGATGGGTCTAAAGCGCAAGGGCCCTTTGGCCACCCTGAAGGATTCCTCTATCTTCCAGAAGTTTTTGTAATATTGCAATACCTCGGGGATATCCTCTCTTCTGACATTCATGTTGGTGACTATCCCGCTTGTTCCATCCCAGGAGGCATCCTCTGCCACCTTCGCCTCATCGAGATCGTAGATCGGGCGGCGCGTTCGAGTTGCTTTGGCGAGCTGGACAAGTATATAAACTATATAATTAGCATGCTGCATAAGGAACAAAAGCATGATATAGGGGCAACACGAAGCTAATTAAAATCTGACAGGCTCACTAAAAATCTTCCACCCAAAGCAAATAATCGAATTTATCCTTAAGAGCGTTGTAAAGTTTCTTATCTGCAGTGACAAGGGGAGCTTTTTGAGCTTGGGCCAAGGCCAGGTAGGCCGAGTCGTAAGCCGAACGGTCGTAAAGATGAGCTATCTTTAACGTTTCGATGCAAGAGACTTGATTTTCGGGGATACTCATAAACTCAAATTCTCTCAGCGCCCTTTCGGCATCGCTCGGCTTTGTCCTGCTGATCTTAAGAGCTCTCCATATGGCATTGGTAACTTCATACTTCAGAAGTGGCACGGTGAGCAGCTTCAAGTCATCCAAGAGGAACTGGGACAACAGCCGCAATGCAGGGTCTCTATGTGGTTCGTCCGGCAGCAGGCTGGCAATTACCACCGAAGCATCCACAGTCAGCTTAGTCACTACGGGTCTCCAACTCTTCTCTTGATGGGTAATATATGTCCTCCAGCGTCAGCCCCTTGAACTCCTCACCTAACTCGACCCACTTCTTGAGGGTCTGCCTCCTTAAGCTGGCTACAGCGGCTTCCTCCAGAAATTCGCTCCTCTTGCGAGGGCCCACAATTCCGTCGATCTGCTGGATCACCTTTTTTGAAAGGTTAACCTGCGTTCTGCGCTTTTGGTTTTCTTTCATTTAACCGCCCCTTTATGGGTTATTTTTTACAGCTAAATTATACATCATAATTAGCCGACTGATACCAGTTGGGCCCGCACTGTGCGTTTGTTCTCGTTGCCATGTGCGTCACTGTTTTGAACGCTCTCAGAGGGGTTACACATTGCGCTTGACAAATCCTGACCATACTCATATAATACTTCTCGTCAAAAAAGGTCAAAGTAGGGGGTCAAAGCCGTATGTCCAGTCTTACCGAGAGCATAGAAGAATATATCCTGAAGCTCTTAGAAGAAAGGGAGAGCGACTTTGTCCTCTTGAGGCGAAAAGACATAGCGGAATATTTCGGCTGTGTCCCGAGCCAGATCAACTACGTCTTGCGCAGTCGCTTTACCCCTGAGCTCGGCTTTTTGGTGGAAAGCCAGAGGGGTGGGCATGGCTATATTCGCGTAACTCGGGTTTGTTTTTCCGATCCGGAAGAGAAGATCAATCACGTAGAAGAGCTGGTCGGAGACGCGGTTTCCGAACAGGAGGCAAAACGCCTTTTGGGCAACCTGCAGCGTCGCGGCTTGCTTTCCGTGCGCGAGAGACTCATCGTCGAGGTGGTTTTACGCTTTTTGGGGGAGCTGGGCTCAACATTGTTCGACCTGTCTCCTTACAAAAGGGATGCTATCAACGCTGAGGTGCTCAAAAGGGTCCTAAGGAGCCTTATAGTGGCGTAAAGGGGGGCGAAGCCAACGAAGTGCGATCGTTGTCATACGAAAAATGCCACAGTTTATATAAAACAAGCGGTCGATGGCGAAGTAAAAGAATATCATCTCTGCGATGAATGCGCTCGCAACATGGAGGCGGATAAGCTCTTCCCGGAGTTCGGGCAGTTGGATTCGGCTTTCGGTAGTCTCTTGAGTTCCCTGTGGGAGCCTTTCGTGCCCGAAAAAGTGAGTTCGCACCATCTAACGAAGAAAAAGGTCGTTTCGTGTCCCAAATGCGGGTTAGATTTGGCCGGCTTTCAACAGGTAGGCAAGTTCGGCTGCGCCAGGTGTTACGAAACATTTAAAGAGTATATTAATCCCTTGGTGAGGAAGATTCACGGGGCTGATGTCCATCGTGGCCTTCGCCCTGGGAGAAAGCGCGCGGCAAAAGGTGCCCCACTTGACGAACTCGACGCCCTTCGCAGAGAGCTCCAGGAAGCCGTCGAGAAAGAGGAATACGAACGGGCGGCTCAGTTGAGAGATCGCATTCGCACCTTGGAGGGAAGATCCGGTCATGACGCTTGAGGAGATCGTCAAATATCCGCTTGAATGGACTAAGGGTAAGGGAGAGAGGTCAGATGTGGCGATCTCAAGCCGCATCCGGTTGGCGAGGAACATCGCCGCTTACCGTTTTCCCGTTCGCTGCGATGCCGGGGAGCTGAAGGAGATCGCCGATGCCATATCAAAGGTCTTGACTGCCTCTCCTATGTTGAAGCGAAGCAAATATGTCGCAATAGACGATCTCTCTCCCCTGGCGCGTCAAGTCCTGGTGGAAGATCACCTCATAAGCCCTGAGTTCGCCAAGGGAGGCGCGGGGCGCATGGTAGCCCTCGACGAGCGCGGCTTGGTTAGCATAATGGTCAACGAAGAAGAACACCTGCGCATCCAGGTGATCATGGGGGGGTTGAACCTCCAGGAGGTGTGGCGAATAGCTCAGGCCATCGATGAAGAATTGGAAGCCTTAGGATACGCTTTCGACGAGCGCTTGGGTTTTCTGACTTCATGCCCTACAAATGTGGGAACGGGCATGAGGGCCTCCGTCATGGTTCATATTCCCGCCTTGGAGCAGATGCGCTCCTGCGGCTCCTTGATCAGGGAGTGCAACAGGCTCGGTCTTACCGTGCGCGGTACCTATGGAGAGGGGACCGAGGCCGAAGGCGCGCTCTATCAGATCTCTAACCAGGTTACGCTTGGCCTGAGCGAGGAGGAACTGATAGAAAAGGTCTCGTCCGTCGTCGCACAGGTGGCGGATCAAGAGGAAGCGGCCAGACAGGAATTGTTGCGAAGGCAGGGAATTAAGCTTGAAGACGAGATGTGGCGGTCCTGGGGTGCGCTGCGCTATGCCAGGCTCGTGAGCAGCCGCGAGGCCTTGAAGCACCTTTCCCTCGTGAAGATGGGAAGCGATTTGGGGATTACGCCACACCTCGATGTGGAGGAGTGGAACAGTTTGATCCTAAACATTCAGCCTGCGCACGTAGAGGCCTTTGCCGGCAGGGCGCTCAGTCCCGAGGAAAGGGATGTGGCAAGGGGTAATTTTTTGCGCGGGCGCTTAAAGATGATAAATGAGGAGTGATAGCAATGTGGCAATTTTTTACAGAAAGAGCAAAAAGGGTTATACAGTTGGCACACAGAGAGGCCTTGCGCCTCGGACATGACGTTATAGGCACCGAGCACCTGCTCTTGGGGCTTATCGCCGAGGGCGAGGGCGTAGCCGCTCAAGTCCTCACGTCCATGGGAGTGGAGTTGCAATGAGTCAGTCAGCCGGTGGTGGCTTTAGATCGCAAGAGAACACGGCTGAAAACCACTCACCAACGAGCATGAAAATGCCTTGGACAGTGTCGGTCCAGGCTACGCCGCGCATGCCCCCGAGCCAAGTGATAAAGACCATTAAAAAGATAAATATTATGAGCCCTTGGGTAAAGCCTATGCGCCCATCGCTTACAGATCT